>NZ_JBKHKJ010000037.1:0-35332 GCF_046546515.1 Parasediminibacterium schistidii
GTAACTGCCTTTTAATGAGGAGATTTGAAATTATCATGGCAAAATTACAGGCTGTTTTTGTGCAGTTTTTTTTACTGAAATATCTTTGGGTAAAGGTTTTTAGCGAAAATAGGGTTATTGAGATAGCAGATTTTTTTTATAATTTGCTGACAGATTGACAAATAGGAAGTGTATCGGAGTATAGTTAGTGATTATGGGTGGATTAAGAGAAAAAAAGCAAAAAGAGTAAAACTGCTTTTTATAAAAGGTAAAAATGCCTATATTTGTATAGCATTAAAACATTAATAAAATGCTTAAAACAAATAAAGGCATCAACAGCATTGCTTTAGAAGATGTTCCACGCCATATTAGCGATGGTGAAATTTTACATTCCCTTTATAGCACCGATATTAACTGGAAGCATGTAAATGCCATAAAAACCTTGACTGATTTTAACGATGATATTATTTCCAACTGGTTGAACATTAGTGTTAAAACATTTAGGGAGTATAAAAAACCGCAAAGCATATTCAAGGAAAATGTAAAGGAACAGGTACTCTTATTGCTTTCTTTAATGAAACATGGCGAATATATATTTGGCTCTATGAAAGCATTTGAACAATGGCTGAACCAAGAAAATTTTTATTTTGACAAGAAAAGCCCTGTTAATTTTTTGAATACAATTACAGGGATTAAATTTATTGATGACAGGCTAACTGCAATGGAATACGGCGACAATGTTTAACAATGGAAGTATTTAGGATTGCAAGCGAAGCATATTCGAGAACCTTGTCTTGTGCAGGGACTGCTAACAGGTGGAACTTAAAAGGCCAAAATGTTTTGTACACTGCAGCATCCAGGTCGTTGGCTTCGCTGGAATTAATCGTGCATAAAGGTGCTGTAAAACCTGCATTGCTGTATAAAGTAATGGTAATTTCAATTGCTGACGATGATTACTTGACTAAACAAATCCAAATAAAAGATTTGCCAATTAATTGGCGTTCATTTGCTGCCTATTCAGTTTTACAGAATATTGGGGCAGATTGGTACAATAAACAAGATTCATTGATTTTGAAAGTCCCCTCAGCTATTATCCTTAATGAATACAACTACATGATTAATACCGAGCATCCAGACTTTTCTAGCAAGGTGAGCTTTGTAAGGACAGAAGATTACTTTTGGGATTCAAGGCTTATGTAAAAAGATGTTTTTCAACATAAAACTAAAACATCCCACCTTTTTATTACCTATTCATCAGCCATTCTTTCAAATTTTCAAAATTAGCTTCCATCAGGATGCTTTGCTTTTGCTGATGCAATAAATATTGTACCTGCTCAGGTACTTCCACTACTTTTCCGGTTGCTTGCTCTACTGTATCTGGGAATTTTACTGGGTGTGCTGTTTCCAGTATGATACCTTTATCCAACAAAGCATTTTTGTCAAGAGACTGCTGTTGATTGCTCAAATATTGCTCCAAAGCATAATAAGCCACCGCACCATGCGGGTCGAGGGTGTAATTGTGCTTTTCGTACACACTTTTGATGGTTTCTGCTGTTATTTTGTCAGATATGCTTACGCTACTGAACATATTTTTCAGCGAGTTGAATTCTTGATGGAACAGTTCCAAAATCCGTATAAAATTGCTCGGGTTGCCAACGTCCATCGCATTTGAAATAGTTGCTATGGCTGGCTTTGGTGTGTATTGGCCAGTCTGCATGTATTCAGGAACAATATCATTTGCATTGCAGGCTGCGAGGAAATGTTTTACGGGTAAACCAGAGATATTGGCTATTACACCCGCGCAAATATTGCCAAAATTGCCGCTGGGAACGCAGATTACTGGCGGTTCGTCATGCTGCCATTGCTGATAGGCCAAAAAGTAATACAACTGCTGCGGCAACCAACGTGCTACATTGATAGAATTGGCTGAAGTAAGCGATAATTTCTTGATTAAATCTGCATCTACAAATACTTGTTTTACCATTGCCTGGCAATCGTCAAACGTGCCGTTTACTTCAATGGCTTTGATGTTCTGACCTAAAGTGGTTAGTTGCAATTCTTGTATATGACTCACTTTACCCGACGGATAAAGGATAACTACATCAATACCATCCACTCCCAAAAAACCATTTGCTACAGCACCGCCAGTATCGCCAGAAGTAGCGACAAGCACCGTAGTATGATGATATGCGTGGCGGTTAAAATATCCTAAGCAACGGCTCATAAACCTTGCACCTACATCTTTAAAAGCAAGCGTTGGGCCATGAAACAATTCAAGGGAAGATATATTGTCCGTAATCTTTACCAGTGGAAAATCAAAATTGATGGTTTCGTTTACAATATGTTGCAACACATCATCGGGTAGGCTTTCGCCTATATATGGCTTCATTACTTCAAAGCCAACTTCTTCTTTGGTGTATTGCTTAATGTTTTTAATAAACGTTTTTGGCAATTGTGGCACTTTCTCAGGAAAGTACAAGCCCTTGTCCGGTGCCTGACCACGCAAAGCAGCTTCTGCAAAGCTTACTTTGGGTGAATTATGATTGAGACTATAATATTGCATTGATTACTTTTATTTGAAGTACTAAACACTTCAATTCAAAACTTAAAATTCAAAATAATCTAAACTATCCTTACCCCTTCCTGATTAATCGTCGTCAGATGTGTTTGGTAATCCAGTCCTATCCTTTCATAAATGGTTTTCATTTCATTTTCAACAGCTTTAGCTGTGGCTTCGTCTTTGCTCAACATAAAAATAGAAGGGCCGCTACCGCTGATACCACCACCCAATGCACCAACTTCTTTGCATTTGGTTTTTACATCATTGAAACCGGGGATTAAAATGCTGCGCACAGGCTCTATAATTACATCTTCTAAGCTGCGGCCAATCAAATCGTAATCGTGCTGTATCAAGCCCGCAACAAGACCTGCAATATTGCCCCATTGCTTGATGGCATCTTTCAGCAATACTTTTTGCTTGAGTATCTGCCGGGCATCAGATGTTTTTACTTCTATCTGCGGATGCACTACCGTTACATACAGTGGTGGTGCATCAATGGCAATAATATCTAAAGGGAAAATAGAACGTATCAACGTTACGCCGCCATAAATAGCGGGTGCAATATTATCAGCATGCTTCACTCCACTGGCTACTTTTTCGCCAAACATGGCAAAACGTACCAAATCTTCCTTGCTAAAACGGTTACCTAGCAAATGATTGGCTGCTACTACTGGTCCTGCTGCGCTGGCGGCACTACTGCCGATGCCACTTCCTGGTTTAATGTGCTTTTTGCTGATGAGCGTAAAACCTTTTACGTCGGGGCATTCTTCCAACATAGCGAGCAAAGCTGCACCTGACACATTCTTTTCTGGGTCTGTAGGCAGGTTAAAATCATCTTGGTTAATGATGGTAATACCTGGCTCGTCACTTAATGAAATAGTGAGTTCATCATTAGGCCCATTTAAAGCGAAGCCTAAAATATCGAATCCACAAACCACATTGGCAACGGTAGCTGGGGAAAGCACCGAAACTGAAGTCTTCCCCCCATCCCCACTTAATGGGGATAAATATTTTTTTAAAAGGTTCATGCAGTTTATTTTAAAATAAGTTCAAACCTTATCACCAATCCTTTATTATTTTTTAGTCATCCTGGACCAAATCCTACGAAACTACCACCCGCATAATATCCGCAAACACGCCACTCGCCGTAACATCAGCGCCGGCACCAGCGCCTTTTATCACCATCGGTTGTTCCAGGTAGCGTTCTGTGTAGAACAAAACCAAGTTGTCTTTGCCGTATAAATGGTAAAAATCGCTATGACTTGGGATATGTTGTAAACCAACGGCTGCTTTTTGATTCTCAAATTGGGCTACAAATTTCAGCTTGCAATTTTCTTTTGCGGCCGCATCATACAAAGCTTTGAAATGGGCTTCGTGCTTTTCCATTTCATTGTAAAAATCTTCTACGCTGCCTTCAAAACAAGAGGCTGGCAGGAATTGGGTGTTTTTGATGTCTTCCATTTCCATCTCCTCGCCTATTTCACGGGCAAGTATCATGATTTTGCGCATTACGTCTGTACCACCCAAATCTAACCTTGGATCTGGTTCAGTATATCCTTCTTTTTGCGCCTGACGTACTACTGATGCAAAGGATGCTGTACCATCATAGTTGTTGAATACAAAATTCAACGTGCCAGATAATACCGCTTGTATTTTATTGATCCAATCGCCACTTTTAATTAAATCGTTCAATGTACCGATTACGGGCAATGCTGCACCCACATTGGTTTCAAACAAATAAGGTGTGTTATATTCTTTAGATAAAGATTTCAAGTAGCGGTAATTGCTATAAGGCGATGAGGCCGCAATTTTATTGCAAGCAACAATGGCAATGCTTTTAGATAATACTTTATCGTACACACTGGCCACTTCCGCATTGGCAGTAACATCTACAAAAACACTATTGCGCAAGTTTTTGTCAACAATTGTTTGAACGAAACCTTCTAAATCCATTGCTTGGCTTTCCTGCAAGGCAGCTTTCCAGTTGCTAAGGTCTATCTCGTTGCCATTTTCTGCAAACAGCATTTTCTTGCTGGTAGCAATACCTGTAATCCTTGCCTGCAAATTATGGTGCAATAACAAATAGGCTTGTTGCTTTTTTATTTGCTCTATCAGCTTTCCCCCTACATTGCCTGCGCCGCAGATAAACAAGTTCAATTGTTTGTAAGCTGCTTCAAAAAATGCTTCATGCAATACGTTTACCGCTTTTTTCACATCTGCAAAAGCAACCACGGCAGAAATATTCCTTTCGGAAGAGCCTTGTGCAATGGCACGGATGTTTACACCGTTGCGCCCTAATGCACTGAACATTTTTCCAGCAATGCCTGGATGGCTTCGCATTTTATCGCCAACCAACGCAATGATGGACAATTCTGCTTCTACTTTTAATGGGTCAACTTTTTTATTTAATAATTCTATTTCAAAAGCTGCATCTACAGCGGCTTTTGCTTTTTCTGCATCAGCAATGTTCACGGCTACGCAAATGGAATGTTCTGATGAACTTTGGGTAATTAAAATAACGTTTACCTGTACCGAAGCCAAAGCTTCAAACAATCTTTTGGAGAAACCGGGTATGCCAACCATACCACTACCTTCCAAGCTTAACAAAGCAATATGGTTGATGCTAGAGATACCAGTGATAATACCCCCCTCAGAAACAGAAGCGCCAGATATATGCTCGATAATAGTACCTGCTTCTTCCGGTAAAAAGGTGTTCTTTATCCAAATAGGGATGTTTTTGTCCATCGCTGGTTGGATGGTTGGCGGGTAAATGACTTTTGCCCCAAAATGCGACAATTCCATTGCTTCACGGTAAGAAGTGTTAGGGATAGTCCGGGCATTGGCTACCCAACGAGGGTCTGCCGTCATCATGCCTGTCACATCTGTCCAAATTTCTACCGCTTCTGCATTTACGGCAGCAGCATAGATTGATGCTGTGTAATCGCTACCGCCACGGCCAAGCGTGGTGGTAAAGCCACGGCTGTCGCTCGCTATAAAACCAGGTGCGATAAACAATTGGGAAGCAGAAGCTGCCAGTATTTGCTGGATATTTTCTGTCGTTTTTACAAAGTCCACTGCTGCAAAACCAAAATTGCTGTTGGTGGTGATGGCTTTGCGGCTATCGATCCATTCAATTTGTAATCCGGAAGAGTGTATAAAAAAGGAAATGATTTTTGAAGAAAGCAATTCGCCAAAGCTTACGATGCGGTCCTTGGTACGTTCAGACAATTCGCCTAAACGGAAAACACCTTCGCAAACATCTTCCAATTCATTGAAATGTTGTTTGATGCTGCTGATGCAAGCACTTTGGTTATTGATAGGCAACAATTCCTGTGCGGTTTCAATATGCCTTTTTTCCAGGCTTAGCAGGGTTTCCTTATATTCTTCGTTGGCATTGGCTGCATTTGTAGCCATGGCAATCAGGGCATCTGTAACGCCACCCAATGCCGAAACCACCACAATGGCGTTTGCATATTTGGGTTGGGCAACTATATTGGCAACTTTCTTTATATTCTCTGCATTGGCTACGGACGAGCCACCAAATTTTAAAACCTTCATTAAAATGTATTTTGAAAAATGACGTAAAAAGGGATGTGCAAATGGGAAACTAATTCTTTGGGGAAGTATAACAGCTTTAGGCCCATGGGATAATATGACAATTTGCAACCCCTAAAGGGTTGTAGTAGTAATTGTAGTTGTAGTGGCAATAACAGGAGTTACCGCACTATAGAAAAATGATATTTGTTGCTGTTTTCTCATCTAAACGCCGCTAAGGTAACAGAATATGTGATAATGATTAATTTTTTCTGCTAAGAAAGTTTTGGTTAACATATGATTTGCAATTATGTGTGGTTGCATAAAAGTCTCCCGATAAGCAACTGATGTTTAGCTAGAAACAACTTTGTTAGCACAAAGAGCGGAGTAACCACCCCGGCTGATGGCCTTCCCTTCCGAGAGATACCGTGTACACACATCTTATTAAGGTAAACGTTCCCCCCAAGCATATAAACCTCACCCCAGCCTCCTCGCCAAAGGCGAGGAGGCGCCAAAGGTTGACCAAATGCAAGAGATTTTATGATAAATTTTTCTTGCAGCTATCTATTTTAGTTAGATCAAAGGGCTAAAAAGATGTGTATATACTCTAGCTCAAAGAGGGAAATTATGAAGCGTTTCACTTTAAGGACACAAAGAATAGTGCAAAAAGGCTAATAAAATGAAAAAATCCTTATTCGGAGAGGGGGAAGGTTATTTTGAAAATATTACTAATCCTTGGTTATTTCTGCAAATCCTTGTGGTTATTGTGTTTAAACCTTTTTTTTATAATATGTGTCCGCAAAGTAACTCCTCAGGGTTTAGGGTGTGGGTCTTGCAAAATTAACCATTTTAGCTTTTTATTGTTAATAATAATAAAAGATAAAGATTTGAAATATACCTCCTTTAGGGGTAGAGGGGGTGCATAAAAGGTTTTCGCTTTTTTAGTGAAAAAACACCGTAGTACCATCCTGCCCGCCACTTATCCCAAAAGCCGGAACAAACACCCCACGGGCAAGAAGAGGGGATGCAAAACGAGAACATTTATACAATTTCTACACTATTACTTTTTCTGGGGTTTTTATTAAAATAGTTTCAGTTTTGGCAATTTTCGGTATTTTTTCCTATTTGCGATTTTTTGAAAAATCGTTCCCATGCTTTTAAATCATTGATTATCAACAATAACGGCAAAATTTTATGCTTATTTTGTGCCTATTTTGTGCCTATTTTTTGAGTAATTTGTGCATATTTTTTGCGTATTTTATGCTCATTTTGTGCGTACTTTCTGCGTACTTTATTGCTATAAAAACAAGGCAAATTTTTTAGGCTAAAACTATCTTAATATTAGTAAAAAAATAACTTTGATGCAAGTGCTAGTTTATAGCTTTTAAAATGCATTTAATATAAGTTTTTTAGCCAGTGCATTTCTAGCACAAAGATAAGGTTTTTAAAGATTTGGGAATATCGCCACAAAGCGAAAAACTTTTATGCACCTGGTAGAGGGAAGCCTTTTCAAAATCATTGTATATATTGCACACCAAATCCAACAAAGCATGGGAAAAGCACAGGTGGGCATAGTAATGGGCAGCGATAGCGACTTGCCGGTAATGCAGGCAGCAGCAGATATTTTGCAGCAGTTCAATATTTCAATAGAACTAACCATTGTTTCTGCGCACCGCACACCCCTGCGGATGATAGAGTATGCCGCCACGGCACAGGAAAGGGGGCTAAAAGTAATTATTGCAGGGGCAGGTGGGGCAGCGCATTTGCCGGGGATGATTGCCAGTATTACCATACTACCTGTTATTGGTGTTCCTATCAAGTCAAGCAATTCTATTGATGGCTGGGACAGTATTTTAAGCATCCTGCAAATGCCCAATGGCGTACCTGTAGCAACAGTGGCTTTGAACGCCGCAAAAAACGCTGGCATATTGGCTGCGCAAATTATGGGCTTGTATAACAAGGAAACAAGTGCCGCCTTGCACGTTTACAAAACCTTGATGCAAGAAGAAGTGCTGGACAAAGTAGAAACCCTAAAAGGAAAATTTGCAAACTACTACGACAAATAATGCCGTCCCTTTGCTGCAAGCAACAAAGGGCTACGCTATTGTGCAGCAATGGCTTGCAAGCAAAGGGTTAAAACCATTTACTTTTCAGGAGGAAGCCTGGCAACATATTATCAATGGGCAGAGCGGCTTGGTAAATGCACCTACTGGATGCGGCAAAACCTACGCTGTTTTCTTAGGTAGCATTATTCAATTTATCAATACATACCCCGATAACTATCAAACTCAAAAAAGCAACGGCTTGCAGTTGTTGTGGGTTACACCCCTCCGTGCTTTGGCAAAAGACATTGGCAGGGCCATGGAAGAAGTAATTGCTGGCCTGGGCCTACAATGGAAAGTGGGCATCCGCAATGGCGATACCAGTACCACAGACAGGCAAAAGCAAAAAAAGAACATCCCCGAAGTATTAATTATAACTCCAGAAAGCCTGCACCTGTTACTAGCACAAAAAGGCTACCCCGAAATATTTAAAACGGTAAAAACAATTGCTGTTGACGAATGGCACGAGCTTATTGGCAGCAAACGAGGGGTGCAAGTGGAACTGGCGATAAGTAGGATAGTTTCTTTGTGTACCGTTGACCGTTCACCGTTGACCGACACTCCTTTACTGACGACTGACGACTTACCACTGACGACTATTTGGGGTATCTCCGCCACCATTGGCAATCTTGAAGAAGCTAAGGCGGTATTGCTGGCATCTCTGACTACTCACCACTCCCCGCTCACTACTTACGACTTACCACTTACGACTTACGACTGCGATAGCGTAATCGTCAAAGCCAATCTCGACAAAAAAATAGAAATCCACTCAATTATCCCCGATGAAATAGAAAAATATCCCTGGGCTGGGCATTTAGGTATAAAACTGGCAGAAAGCATTGTGCCTATTATTGAAAAAAGCAAGACAACACTTGTGTTTATCAATACCCGTGGTATGAGCGAGCGGTGGTACCAAACGCTTTTAGATATAGCACCACAGTTTGCTGGTGCCATTGCCCTGCACCACGGCAGCATGGAACAGGAACTAAGGCTATGGGTAGAAGACGCCTTGCATACGGGTACGTTAAAAGCGGTTGTTTGCACTGCAAGTCTAGACTTGGGTGTTGACTTCAGGCCTGTTGATACGGTGATACAGGTTGGCTCTCCCAAAGGGGTTTCCCGTTTCCTGCAAAGGGCAGGGAGAAGCGGCCACCAGCCGGGAGAAACAAGCAATATCTATTTCCTGCCCACGCACTCGCTGGAACTGGTAGAAGCCGCTGCCCTCAAAACAGCCATCAAGCATAATGAGATAGAAAGCAAGCAGCCATTAGTGCTTTGCTACGATGTGCTTACGCAATACCTCTGCACCCTTGCCGTAGGCGATGGCTTTATGCCAGATGCTATTTTCAAGGAAGTGAAAAACACTTTTTGCTTTAGCGAGATAACCAAGGAGGAGTTTGATGCCCTCATCAACCATATAACGGTGGGCGGCGTGGCGTTGCAGCAGTATGACGAATACAAGAAAGTAGAGATAGAAGAAAATGGGCTGCACATCATTAAAAGCCGCAGGATAGCCATGCGGCACCGGATGCACATTGGCACCATAGTAAGCGATGCCATGATGAAGGTAAAGCTAATGAGCGGCGGCTATATTGGCGTGATAGAAGAATGGTTTATCAGCCGATTGGAAACGGGCGACGTGTTTACCCTTGCTGGAAGGAACGTAGAACTGGTGTTGATAAAAGACATGACGGCTTTTGTAAAGAAATCAACCGCCAAAAAATCTATCGTGCCTAGCTGGATGGGAGGGAGGATGAGCCTTACCGCAAACCTAGGGCAAGTACTTAGGGAAACTTTCAGCGAAGCAGCAACTGGCAGCAGCCAATCTGTGGAGTTGAAGGCATTGCAGCCTTTGTTTGACTTGCAAGCCGAGCTGTCGCATATACCCAAGGTAAACGAACTACTGATAGAACAGATAGAAAGCAAAGACGGCTACCACCTGTTGGTGTACCCTTTTGAAGGAAGGCAGGTGCATGAAGCCATGAGTGCCTTGCTGGCCTACCGCATCAGCAAAACTACGCCCATCACTTTTTCCATTGCAATGAATGACTATGGCTTTGAGTTATTGAGCGACCAGCCCATACCCGTGGACGACAGTACTGTGCATGAGCTTTTTACCCTTGAAAACCTCTTGGCCGACATACAACGCAGCGTGAACAGCGTGGAAATGGCTGCCCGAAAGTTCAGGGACATAGCCGTGATTGGCGGCCTGATATTCCAAGGGATGCCTGGCGAGCAAAAGAAAGCAAGGCACTTGCAATCGTCTGCCTCATTGCTGTTTAAAGTATTCAGCGAATACGACCCAAACAACCTGCTGCTAAGGCAGGCCTACAACGAAGTACTTAGCCAGCAAATGGAGGAGCAACGGCTACGTGTGGCCATGCACCGCATTTTGCAAAGCACCATCATTATCCAATACCCACAAAAACTTACCCCCCTTAGCTTCCCCATTATTGCAGACGGCCTCAACCGCAACAACCTTTCTTCTGAGACACTGGAAAACAGGATAAAGAAAATGCAGCAGCAGTTGGCAGGGTAGGGGCGGCAGGGATATTTTTGTTGCTAAAAGTAACCGTACCCAAAAAAGCATATTTGTTGTGGTGAGTAGTAACTAATAAGGTGAAATAACAAAAGTAAATGGTGAGTTATGAATTATAAATCATGAGTGGTTTGGTGGAGAGGCATAATTTATTCCGCAACTAAAAAACCGCTCCAGTAAATAACTAAAAAATCATTGCCAAACCTGTTTATTTTTACACAAAAATTATTTTCTAACATATAAACAAAAACAAATAATGAGTAAAGTATGGTTTATAACAGGCTGCTCCACAGGTTTTGGAAAGGCACTAGCAACAGAAGTGTTGAAACAAGGGTACAATGCGGTAGTTAGTTCCCGCAAAAAAGAAGATGTGGAAGCACTTGTGGCTGCTTACCCAGAACAAGCAATCGCTTTGGCATTGGATGTAACCAAGCCTGCTGAGATTGCTGCTGGCGTAGCAGCGGCAGTGGAGCATTTTAGCAGGATAGATGTGTTGGTAAACAATGCGGGTATTGGCTATTTTGCAGCCATTGAAGAAAGCGAGGAAGCTGATGTGCGCCAAATGTTCGAGATCAATGTGTTTGGCCTTGCCCACATGACCAATGCAGTTCTACCTATAATGCGTAAGCAAAGGAGCGGGCATATTTTAAATATTGCATCCATTGGTGGGTTGGTTTCCTTCCCTGGCGTAGGTTTTTACAATGCCACCAAATATGCAGTGGATGGCTTGTCAGAATCATTGGCAAAGGAAGTGGCACATCTTGGCATTAAAGTTACCATCATTGCCCCTAGCGGCTTCCGCACAGACTGGGCTGGGCGTTCTGCAAAAAACAGCAGCATCGAAATTGCAGATTACGAGCCTTCTGCCCACCAAAACAAAAACACTATCCGTGGCTATAGTGGCAACCAAGCTGGCGACCCCGAGCGTGCTGCAAAAGCAATGGTAAAGGTTGTAGAAGCCGAAAAGCCGCCTTTACGTTTGTTGCTAGGCGTTGCCGCTTTGAAAAATGCCCGCAAAAAACTAGACGAATTAAAGGCCGATTTTGACGCATGGGCAGAAACAACCGAAGGAGCAGATTTTCCGGTTAAATAAGTCGTAAGTCATAAGTGTTAAGTCGTAAGTGTCAAGGAAAAAGAGAAAAAATAAATTTTCAACTTATCCCTTACGACTATTCGAGTATTCTCCCATCCTGCATTTCAATAATCCTATCGCAGTTCTTTGCAAAATCATCGTCGTGGGTAACGGCGATGATGGTTTGCTTGCGTTCCTTGGCTAGTTCCCGGAAAATATCGAAGACAATCTGGGTATTCTTGCTGTCGAGGTTGCCAGTGGGTTCATCACCCATAATCACGGCAGGGTCGTTTATCAAGGCACGGGCAATGGCCACACGCTGTTGCTGGCCGCCAGATAGCTTGTTGGCTTTTTTAAGTGCTTGGTCCTGCAAGCCCAATAAAGCAAGGTTTTGGTAGGCTTTTTCTTCTACTTCGGCTTTTGTTTTCTTGTTTAGTTTCAATGCAGGTATCATCACGTTTTCTAGTACTGAAAACTCTGGCAGCAAGTAATGGAACTGAAACACGAACCCGATATGCTCGTTGCGGAAGGCCGCTAGTTCATTTTGCGATTTATTTGTGAGCAGGGTATCCTTGATGGTAAGGTTGCCCTCATAAGCAGTATCCATGGTTGATAATACATAGAGAAGGGTTGACTTGCCGCTGCCCGACTTGCCTACCAATGCCAAAAATTCGCCTTGCTTTACCTCAAAGCTGATGCCCTTTAGTACTTGAAATTTTTCTGGCTCGTAAAAGTATTTGATGATATTCCCTGCTTTTAAAATGATGTTATCCATTTGTCTGAAGGTTGATTAACTTGATTTGAGTGATTGTGTATGATTTGATTGGAGCGGATGGCTTAACCGCAAAGGTTCGCAAAGCCATTAAACGCAGAGAAGGCGAAAGGGGGTGCAAACAAAAGGTAAAACGATCCGCTTAAAAGACGCAAAGTTTAGCGACTTACTCTCCTCGCTCAACTCCCGTTTTCAAATCTAACCCCTAATAATATCTACTGGGTCTATTTTTGAAGCTTTATGGGCAGGCAAATACCCAGCAATAAAAGTGGTAACCAGCCCAAACATGAAAGCCAAGGCATAGTTTTTAGGAATATATGCCATGGGCAATGTATGCAAGCCCGCAACTTCAAAAGGCACACGGTTTACTAGGCTGGAAACCAAATAGCCAAAGCCCATGCCTACCACGCCGCCAATTATGCCAATAATAATAGCTTGTGTAAGGAAAATCTGCGTTACATCTTTGCCAGAGAAACCCATGGCTTTCAAAATGGCTATTTCTTTTATTTTCTGGTTGATGGTCATGTTCATGATGTTGTAAATACCAAAACCTGCCACTAACAATATGGTCAATGAAACGGAAATGGCTATAATATCCCTGAGCTTGGAGCCAGCTTCTAGTTGCTGATTGGCCATCTGCCAGGATTCTACTTTGTAGGGAGTAAGCGGCTTTATCTTGTCAACCAATGGTTTTGTTTTGTTGAAATCTTGCACGTTTACCTGTATGTCGGTTACATAATCCTGATTTGCAGCCAGCAACTGCCTAGCTGCACCAATGGTAATATAGGCTTTACTTTTGTCTATGCTTGTTACATTGGTTTGGAAAATGCCGATGACTTTGTAATTTTTTGCAATGCCGTCCGCAGTGAGGAGGTTTAGGTTATCGCCTATTTTCAGGCTGAGGCTTTTGGCTAGGTCTTTCCCTGCAATGATACCGTCGGAGCGGTATTGCAATTCGTTCCAGTTGCCCGATACCATGTACTTGGAAATATTGAAAACCTTGTTTTCGTTCAGTACATCCACGCCTGATACCATGCCACTTACCTTGTTGCCAGCGTTTTTAAAAAACACATTGATGTTTACTTGCGTGGTAATGCTGGCAACATCGGGCTGCGATTGAACAGAGGAAAGCAAAGCGGTAGCATTTTTAATCCCATCGGTGTATTTGATAATTTTTGCGTCCCGCAAGTTGACTAAGCTATTGGGGAATACCTTTTTTGCAATATTGGTATTGTCGGCGGGGCCATCATTGTAAATGCGCATATGGGAGAGGGCACTAAAAGCAAGGTCGCTCTGGGCATTGTTTACGCCTGTCATAAACCCTGTCATGAATACATACATGCTGATGCCAAAAGTTACCCCAAGCATCGCCACAACGGTTTGCTTTACGTTTGAGGTAAGGTGTATCTGGGAAATACGGTTATTAATGGAAGTAAGCATAGGATAAAATGTGAGTGGTGAGTTGTGAATTGTGAGTGATTGTTGCTGTGGTTTCTACTATTGTTTTTTGGATTCTTCCAATATCTCGTCACCATTAAGCCCTTGTGTTACTTCTATCCATTCCAAGGTTTTAATGCCGGTTTTAATGCCTATTTTACGATGGCTATTCATTAGCATCACAGAATCGCCATCGAATAAGTAAGGGGTAGGTATCACAAGCGCATCCTTCTTTTCAGCCACAATCAAGTTTGCTTGTAATTGCGTGCCATACTTTAAGTTGGCAGGTTTTTCAGCAAAGGTGGCTTCTACAATAAACGACTGGCTACTTTCATCAAAAGAAGAGTATATCTTGGAAATAGAGGCGTTGTAAACATGGTTTTTGTCTGTGTTGAGTGAAATGAGTACTTGCTGGTGCAATTGCACCCTTTGTATATCGTCCTCCGCTACAAATAGCCTTGCAATCATTTTGCCAGTACCTAGGTCTGCAACAACTTCTCCTTTCTTTACCAAGTCACCATTTTTCTTAAAAATGTTCAATATCAATCCATTAGATGCACTAACTAAAGTATAAAAGCTATTGTTTTGTTGCTGTATTTGGTATTGAGCTTTTGCATTCTTTTCATTAATAGACAAACTGCGTTTTACATCTGCCAACGATTTTTCCAATTGGGTAATAGTGGATATGTCATTTTTATAATCCAGCAATACCTTGTCGTAATCTACCTTGGCTACTGCATTTATTTTGATTAGTTTTTGATAGCGGGCATAGTTTACAGAGTCTATCTGCTTCTTCTGATGGGCTTGGCTTATTTGTTCCTCCATTTGCTGTATTTGTGGTGCCCTCACGGCCAATTTGTCTTGTGCATAGGTATAGTTGTCTAGGGCATTCTGTACTTGTGTTTGCTGTATGTCGTTCACTAGCTTGAATAGAGGCTGCCCTTTTTTTACGGAATCGCCTTCCGATACTAGCGAGGCGTTCAAATAGCCTTCCGCAAAGGCAGTAACCTTGTACTCATCGGCACTCACCGCTTTGCCACTTGCAAAAACTGCATCTACAATATCTTTCCTAAAGGGTTTTTGAGCTTGTTTGGACTTACATGATTGTGATAATGTTATAATGATAAATAAGTAAATAATATATTTCATTTTAATTGGTTATAAATACTAAATAAAACACTTTAAAACATTCATTATCAATTGTATTACTATCTAATACAAATAAAGAAATTTTCAATTTAACTTCCCGAAAGTTGAAAACTTTTGGGAAGTTGTTGCAACTATTAAGTTTAAATTACTTACTCGTTTCTCGAAATTATAGCTGCTTTCACATACAACATACTTGACAAATAGGAGAGGTAGCTATTTTCTGCATTCAAATAGTCTTGAAATGTTTTCAAATAACCATCAAGACTTATTAAGCCTTCCCTGTATTTCTGCAAAGATAAATCCAAGTTTTTGCCATATAGCCGGAACGTGTTTTTTGCATTGGCGGCCATGGAACGATAGCTTTCGTAGTTGCTTACTAAAAGCGAGTCGTTGATATTGCTTTGCTGAATTGCGGCTTTGCTGTCTTCCTCGCTAATAAGCTGCTGCACTAGGCTGCTTTTCAGCTTGTTGCTATTTGCAAAGCCAGTAAACAACGGCCAGTTGAAATTTAGCCCAATATACTGATAACCCGACCATGCCCCATTGCTAAACTGTAGCCCAAAATTGTCCTGGAACTGCTGATAGCCAAAATAGCCTGTTAAGGACAGGTTGGGGTAGGTGGCCGCTTTCTGTGCCTTGCTTTGCAGTTTGCTGATGGCAAGGCTAGAAAGGTAGGGGAGAAGGGTTTTATCAGTACCAATATTAATAGCTAACACACTGTTTTCTATCAATGTTTCAGCATCCATGTTCAATACCTCTCCAAATATAAAATAAGTATTTACAGCAAGCCCAGACAGGGTTTTGATGTTGGCCAACGACTGCTTGTACAACTGCTGGCTTTGGTAGGTGTTTTGCTTTACATTGTTGGCATTTATCAATGACTGGTTCACCGCAAGCGAGTCAATCAGCCCTTCTTTAAACTTCTGCAGGGTTATATCGCTAATGCTGTCTGCCAACAACAAGTCTTTTTGGGCAATGCTTAGTGAAGCCTTGGCCACCATAAGCGAATAATAATTCTGGGTGGCTTGTGTTTTCAAGTTTTGCACAAAAGCATCTTGCTGCAAGCTGTTTAGGTTTATGTTCTCTTGTGCAATCTTGGCTTGTAGCCGCTCTTGCCAATTGAAAATACCTTTGGTTACAGTAAGCCCGGTATTGTAGGTGTAGTGTTTGCCAAACTGCAGATAATAGGTTTTGCCGGGGTCGCGGAAAATTTCCCCTGGCACGGGGGTTACTGCCAGTTTCAAATTGTCTTGCCCATTGAAACCAATGCCTGCTTGAGGGTATAAATAGTTATTGGCGGCTTTGTAATTGTACGTTAAAAGGTCTTTTTTCAGGTTATAGGCTTCATGGGTACTGTTGTTTTGGATAGCTACCTGCCACAGGTGGGCAAGGTTGGTGATGGTGATGGTGTCTTTGCCTTGCTGCGCGAATAAGTGCGTGCAAAAAAGAAAAAAGAACCCGCTAAAGAAAAAGGGCTTTAGCTGATGCTTAGATTGTGTTACAATGAATTTAGCGGCTTTATACATAGTGTATTCACCAAATTAATAGGGTTATGCAAACTTAGGTTAGATATTTAGATATATTGATACAATATGAAAATTGTAGCCTTGGGCTAATTCTTTTTTTGAGGTGCTGGTGCGTGCCAACCTAGCATTGCCTGCAACCTTTATGGGGTAAATCTCAAACTTTTATTATCCCTTTTTAGGGGGATTGCCCACTTGTTTTGGCTGGCTTTTGGCAACCTGAATTTATTTTTTAAGTGTTCTTGCATCATAACTCATTGAAATACAGTGCTTTTATGTTTTTTAAGATGAGTGATTTGTGAGTGAAATGTGCGTGTTTTTTGAGTGAAATGTGCGTGATTTGTGAGTGAAAAGTGAGTGAAAAGTGAGTGAAAGTGAGTGATTTTTCGTGTTTTTTTGAGTGCGATGTAGGTCATAAAAATGGGTTATTTTTTATTTTTCGGTGGTTTATTTTTTTTTCTATTTTCCTTTTTTTGCCTGTAACTCATTGAAATTCAGTTTTTTATGTTTTTTTTAGCCTCATTTTTTATTATAATTTATGTGAATTTTATGATGATTTATTGATAATGGAATGATAGTTTTATGATAGGAAAATGATAGTTTATTGATAAGAAACTGAAAAGATTTTGATGGTGGATTATCATTTTCCTAAGTCAGCTACCATCATATGCGGAGGCAAGGCCAAGATGCCTAGTTCCTCCTTTAACCTAGATTTTGCAGTTGAAATCTATTGCAACCCCCAACTATTTCAAAGATCACGGCAAACGCATCAAAATTTATTCTATGCCTAATTGCCTTTTTATACTAAAATACCTCTTTTCAGTCCTTTTGCCTTATACCCTGCGGGCTTCGTCCAGGCACTTGTCTTTATTGAATTTGAACCTTTCATATCGAAGTCAACTGCAAAATAGGGGTTGAACCAACGAAAACAAGAGCCATATATTACAAAGTTGGGATTGATTTGGGAGCTGTGCAAAATAAAAATCCTATATGGGGGAAATATGCCACCATGAGTGTCCCAAAATGCCCCCATGATGGGGGAAAATCTGAATCACAAATAGAGATATATACTCAATAGCACCTAAAAAAAGAAGTAGCCTACCTGGCAGGTAGGCTGTTTAGAATAGGCTTTGAAGGCTTAGTACAGTTTTAAGCGGAGGTTTAACCACAAAGCACACAAAGTTTTTCGCAAAGAAACACAAAGAAAGCTCCCTTTTTAGGTAAAACGTTTCACTTAAAGGACACAAAGAATGGTGCGGCTAGACCACTAAACAGTAAATGTACTTGTGCATAAGTAGCTGAATACTGTATGAAAAATGCCTCTTGATTCTGAACAGCCTACCTGACAGGTCTTGCAGTTAACGTTAATTTGCCATTTTTTTAAGAAAATGTTGTATAATTTTTCTGTATAGGCAGCATTTGTTGAATATACGGTATCCAATGTTTAAACTCGGTATTTCGAGAACCAAGTATGCGGACTTAATTAAGTTAATTCTATTTGTTTTAAAGACCTCACACCCCAACCCCTATCCGAAGGAGCTACTGTGCGGACACATGGTTTAAAAAATAAATTTAACCACAAGGAACACAAGGATTTACACAAAGAACAGAAGGGGATTTAGCAAATTGCTTCCTAAAAATGATAAAACGTTCCAATTGCCCCCAACCCCCTAATGGGGGCAAAGAAAGGAGAGAAGGGCAAAAAATAGGGGCAAAGAAAAGACAAGGGATATGCGAACAACCTGTTTTTTTGCAAAAAAAACTCATTGTATAGTGAGGAGACCACCCCGGCCTACGGCCACCCCTCAAGAGGGGAATTGTGTCTGAACGGTAGCTCCGAAGGAGCGGGGCAAGAACCAAGCCCTCTTAGAATTATATTAAGATAATCAGGGCTTATTACTTATTGTGTAAATATTACATAAAAGGTTCAATATTATATATGGTTTAGTTTAAATGTGTGTAATCTGTTGTTTAAAAGTATTTTTTTTAGTTTTTAGGTTGAAAAATGCAAATAATGCTGCTGTAAAACTAAAAAATCATCATTTTACAACTGCATTATTAAATCATTAATTTCGCTTTTTTGCTTCCACATAGTTTGCCATTTGAAATTTTAAAGGTATTTTGCCTTTTTTAAGCGTTTAAATGGATTACTATGAATAAATTAACTGCCTATTATTTTTTGCCCAATGCCATGCTTTACAGCCTTGGGCAAGACTTCATTGCCCATTCTGCCCAATATGCTTCAGGTATTTTAAGAGGGCAGGGTCAATGAAAAGGGTATCGGTGTTGTTTTGAATATATTCCGCTTTACAACGTTTTTAAATAACTTCCCTCATTCAGACCTGCCAGGTTTTTGAAACCTGGCAGGTAGGCTGTTCAGAATAGGCTTTAAAGACTTCGTACAGTTTTAAGCGAAGGTTTAACCACAAAGCACACAAAGTTTTTCGCAAAGAAACACAAAGGATGCTCTCTTTTAGGTAAAACGTTTCACTTAAAGGGCACAAAGAACGGTGCAGTTTGACTACTTAATAGTAAATTTACTCATGCGTAAGTAGCTAAAAATTGTACTAAAAAGCACCCTTGATTCTGAACAGCCTACCTGGCAGGTTTTGCAAGCGGCAGCTCCGAAAACGGGGGAATTATTTCGATAACCGTGCTTTGTGATTCATACAATAAATAATATTTTATCTACTTTATCAAAATATTTGCATGTTGAGAAAAATGCTTACCACCTTGTTTTTTTTAATTATAGGTGGCATTGTTATAGCCCAGGAAGCCTCTAGTGGCAATGCCTCTAAAGCTACATTGAACAATGAAATCGCCCCTCGCCCCGCAGGCTGGAAGTCCGTTTACTGGCGTATGAGCCCACAGGACAAAGTTACCCCACCGCCGCCACCTTGTACTAGTAGTGGCACGGCAGCCCCTGACTGTAGCACTGCCCCGCTTGTCTGTAATTTTGATGGCCTTTGTGGAAGCACACCTGACGCATCGCATGTTTATACATGGCCAGAACTTGATGCTGCTTTTAGCAACTGCAAGACTGGTAGCGCAAGTATCCAAAACAATTCATTCGTGCAATTTGTGGCATCTGCTACTAGTGTTAGCTTTTATGTGTGGGTTACTGCAAGCAAAAATGGAGATGGCGTACAGATGCTTTTTTTTGATGGCGCATGCGGTTCCGGCAACGTAAATGTATATGGTTGCTATTTCCAGATAAAGCCCACTACCACTGCCCCAAAATTGGTAAGTGCCAGCGGGCTAACCATTGGAAAGACCTATTATTTAATGTTTGATGGCGTTGGGGGCGATGCGTGCGACTATGTGGTGCAGCCACAAAAAGGCGTGAACGTGGTTGACATAAAAGTAGATCCTTCTTTAGGTACTGTTTGCCTTGGCACACAAGTAAATTTGGCTGCAAGCGGTGGTGCAGATAGTACTAATGCCAACAGCTATACTTGGACTTCTTCTGCATCCCCGTCTGGCCTAACTGCCACTTCTGGCAAAAATGTTGCCATAAACACAACCACAACTGGGGCAGGAAGTTTTACCTATACCCTTACAGGCAAAGCCATTGGTACCTGTGATGCAACTAAAACAACTACAATCAATGTGGTGGACTTACCTGTTATTGCTACCCAGCCATCTACTGCCAATCAAAATATTACTATACCTGCTTTGGCAACACCGCTAAGTGTTTCATGCTCACTTGCGGGCGTTACTTACCAATGGTATAGCAACAGCACGAGCAGCAGTGCAGGGGGGGCAGCCATAAGCGGTGCCACTAGCAACACTTACACCCCACCAACGGCAGTGGCAGGCACAACCTATTATTATTGTGTAGTAACCAACAATGGCTGTTCTAAAATAAGTGATGTATCAGGAGCCATTATTGTAAAACCTAAAAATACTTGTAATACTTATGATGGATTATCCTTTGTGCAACAGCCTACCACAAGTGCACAAGGAAGTGCCATGTCTCCTGCTGTGCAGGTGCAGGTATTTTGCCAGCAATATGGCAATGTAACTGACTATACAGGAAAAATAGCTTTAACTGCAAAAAATGCTTGTGGCTTTGTGTCTGATACTATAAATGCTGTGAACGGGGTTGCTACTTTTAGTAATGTGGTTTTTACAAGAAGCGTACAAAACGGGGTATCTTTGATAGCAACTATGGTTGGGAAGGGTATTTCCGTGGAGAGTGATACGTTTAGTATAATTGCGCCTACAAGTGGGGGGACAAATACGGTACAAATAGTGAATGAAGATTTTAGCGGTTACCCTTCTACAAAAAAATGGGCGTACACAGAGGGCCCCATTGTTGAGATTAGTACCAAAACTCCCCCTGGTACAAAAGGCAAGGATGTGTCTGGTGTAGTAACTAAAGTTGGTAATTCATATTTGAGGAAGAGTTACTCAGTGAACAATGGTTCTGGTGAATATGGTACCATGAACACATTTACATTTGCTAATATCACAGGGCTGTCCACTTATAATTCATTAAATTTTTCTTTTAAGATTGCCTCCCTTAATGAAAGTGGCACATTATCTGGAGCACAAGGGGTAGATAAGGATGAGGACTTGATAGCTCAAGTATCTTTTGATAATGGTAGTTCATGGCAAACCGTATTGAGATATGGAGGGTATATAAATAAACTTTTTTCATTTTCTACACTACCAGCTATTAAACTTGTTGTTGGTTCAAACGACACTACTAGGGGAGGCGATGTAGTAAACGATACAAGTGCATTTTCTTTTGACTTGCCAGCAAATACTAGCCAATTCCAGTTTAGGGTAACTGCATCTGACAATAGAAAAGATGAAAACTGGTGTTTAGATGATTTAGTTTTAACAGGTATTACAGTTGTTAAAAGTTCTCCCCTTCCCACCATCACCCTAGGCAATGACACCAGTATTTGTAGCAATACTGCAGCTACGCTGCCTACAACCATTAGTAATGCTTTGGCACCTGTGGTATATACTTGGACGCCAGCCAGCCAGTTGGTAGATGCCACTTTGCAATTGCCCACTACAGTTAAATTAACTGCAACACAGGCTTATACCTTGTCGCTAACAGATAAGGACGGTTGCACGGCCGTGGCTAAAGATTCCATTAAAGTTATTGTAAACCCTACACCAGCAATCACCAGCCAAAATACGCCTACACAAACCCTGTGCGCAGGCGGCAGTTTTACGCCTTTGTCTGTTGCTGCAACACATGCTGAAAGTTACCAATGGTATAGCAACATTAGCCCTTCCAATAGTGGTGGAACACTTGTTACAGGTGCCAATACTGCCACCTTTGTGCCGCCATCCAATGTTGCAGGCACTACTTATTATTATTGCACGGTGAGTGGTTCCTGCAACCCGGCGGTGGTTAGTGCCGTTTCTGGTGCTATCGTGGTAAAACCTTTGCCAACTATTGGCACAACCGACATTACCCCAGCCTGCGGTGTAACTTCGGTAGATTTAACAACCACCACAGCCATTTCTAATACAAGTGCTTACCAACTGTCATTTTTTACAGATTATGGGCTTACGACCCCGGTCGCGACACCCAAACAAGTAACTGCTGCCCAGAAATACTATATTAAAATTGTAAATACTGCAACAGGTTGCAGCTCGGAAGATTCCATTACCGTAAATGCGTTTATTAGTGGTGCATCTATCTCAGCTAGGGTAACAGGGAATGGTTGTGCCAGCAAAGACTCCTTGATAGCAAGGTTTCCAAACTCAATAACAAGCCTTGTATGGACAAATTCAACAACAGGGGCTACTGTAACTGTAAGTGGCGGCACAAGGGCAGCAGTAGGGGTAACGGTAGCAGGAGGCAATGGCCAAGGTAATGCCCTTAACCAGCTAGATTTATTCTCCTTAGCATTTGGCAAGGGCAAAGGGGGGGGCGTAGCAGTTGATGATAATAAAAATGTATATGTTGGTGATTACAACAATAATAGGGTAATGAAATGGCCAAAAGGAGCCACGGCAGGTACATTGGTAGCTGGTGGTAATGTTCTGAGCGGACCTGCATTAAACCAACTATACCACCCATTTGGAGTATCTATCTCCTCTACCGGTTCATTATATGTTGTAGATTTAGACAATAGCCGTGTATTAAAATTTTTGCCAGGTAGCCTTACGGGTATTATTGTAGCAGGCCCATCTTCTTCTCATGGTAGCACTTTAGATAAATTAAATAACCCTGCAAACCTTTTCGTTGACAAGGATTCGAATGTTTATGTAGCCGATGCTGGTGATAATCGGCCAGCATTTTTGGGTGGAGACCCAACACATAATAACCGTATAATGCTATGGCCTAACAAGGCGACACAAGGCACACAAGTTGCAGGTGCTGCAGATGGCTCTGGAACAGATGCTGGTCATTTATACTTGCCAACTGGCGTATATGTGGACAAATCTGGAAGCGTTTATGTAGCCGATTTTAACAATAATCGTATCCAAAAATGGACTTCCCCGGCAGGGCCAGGCACAACAGTTGCAAATCTAGGATCCGACCTTAACCCCACGGATGTTGTTGTGGATGAAAATACGGGGCTACTCTATATTACAGCAACCAATTATTTTCCACCTTTAGTCTATACTAATACAAAACACCAATTATTATCTTGGGTGCCCAATGCAACTAGTGGCACGGTTATAAACGCAAGTGCTGCAAATGGGGATAGTTTAGCTTCGCCATCTGGCCTTACCTTAACCCCTGATGGAAGTATATATGTTGTTGACGCAAAGCACAACAGGGTACAGGCATGGCTTACTGCTCCCTTTGACACTGTATTTGTTCCTGCGGTTGCTGGGGACTATTATGCGGAAGTAACGTATGGTAATGGCTGCAAGGTGCAAAGTAGTAAGATAGTGGTAAATTCATCGGTAGCACCAAGTGTTGCTATTGTTGCAGATAAATCAACGATATGCGAAGGGACTAATGTTACGTTTACCAGCACGGTAACCAATGAGGGCAATGCCCCTACTTACCAATGGCTAAAGGACAAGAGCGTAATAGCAAATGAAAAGGGCAACAAATACAGCACCACCACATTGAAAAAAGGAGACAGCATTGTTTGTGTACTTACCAGCAGTGTTGGCTGTGCAGTGCCAAATCCAGATTCGAGCAATATTGTGGTGGTGCAGGTTGACTCTACCACTGTGCCAGGAACCATTGCAGCTAACCAAACATTATGTGCAGGATCAACGCCTGCTGACTTAAAAATAAGTGGCAATGTAGGCAGCATATTAAAATGGCAACGCTCCACTGATTCCACTTTTAAAACCCTTACTACGGATATTGCCAATACCAGCACGCTTTTAAAAGGCACTGCTATTGGCCCACTTACCGATAGTACTTATTTTAGGGCTATTGTTCAAAGTGGCAGTTGCGGAAAGGATACTACCTTAAAAGTTAGGGTAAATGTGCTACCCAATATTAAAGCCTTTACCATAACTGGAAGTACCACTATTTGCTCAGGCACTAAGAGTACAGTGCTTACCCTTTCGGACAGCGCAGGCAAAATACAATGGAAGTCGTCTATTGACAATATCAGCTTTACGAAGCTCACGAACGACACGGCAAAAAAATATACAGCCACCAACCTCAGCCAGACTATGTATTACAGGGCAGTGGTATCAAACGGTATTTGTGCCGACTCCGCCAGTGCCACCATCACGGTAATACCTGCTGCAACAGCGGATACCATCAAGGGCGGCACTACAGTTTGCGCAGGCACCAACAGCACTTTGCTTACGCTTACCAAGAGCAACGGCAACATACAATGGCAGTCGTCTGCCGACAGCATTGCTTTTGCAGACATTTCGGGTGAAATAGCAACTACTTACACTGCCAGTAACCTCAATACGACTGCTTATTACAGGGCCGTGGTATCAAACGGCACTTGTTCTGATACTGCTTATGCCACTGTGAAGGTAGTGCCAGCAATAAAAACCTTCACCGTAAACGGTGCAACCACCATTTGCTCTGGTACTAAAAGTACAGTGCTTACCCTCTCGGACAGCACGGGGAGGATACAATGGAAATCGTCTTTTGACAATATCAGCTTTACGAACCTCACGAACGACACGGCAAAAAAATATACCGCTACCAATCTTACCCAGACTATGTATTACAGGGCAGTGGTATCCAACGGCACTTGTGCCGATTCTGCCAGTGCCACCATCACTGTAGTACCTGCTGCAACAGCAGATACCATCAAGGGCGGCACTACAGTTTGCGCAGGCACCAACAGCACTTTGCTTACGCTTACCGAGAGCAACGGCAGCATACAATGGCAGTCGTCTGCCGACAGCATTGCTTTTGCAGATATTTCGGGTGAAATAGCAACTACTTACACTGCCAGTAACCTCAATACGACTGCTTATTACAGGGCCGTGGTATCAAACGGCACTTGTTCCGATACTGCTTATGCTACTGTGAAGGTAGTGCCAGCAATAAAAACCTTCACCGTAAACGGTGCAACAACCATTTGTTCTGGTACTAAAAGTACAGTGCTAACGCTATCGGACAGCACGGGGAGGATACAATGGAAGTCGTCTATTGACAATATCAGCTTCACGAAGCTCACGAATGACACAGCAAAAAAATATACCGCCACCAACCTCAGCCAGACTATGTATTACAGGGCAGTGGTATCCAACGGCACTTGTGCCGATTCTGCCAGTACCACCATTACGGTAGTACCTGCTGCAACAGCAGATACCATCAAGGGCGGCACTACAGTTTGCGCAGGCACCAACAGCACTTTGCTTACGCTTACCAAGAGCAACGGCAGCATACAATGGCAGTCGTCTGCCGACAGCATTGCTTTTGCAGATATTTCGGGTGAAATAGCAACTACTTACACTGCCAGCAACCTCAATACAACTGTTTATTATAGGGCGGTGGTATCCAACGGCATTTGTTCCGATACTGCTTATGCTACTGTGAAGGTAGTGCCAGCCGCAAAAGCGGGTACTATAAATGGTGGGGCAACCGTATGCTCAGGTACAAACAGTACTTTGCTAACGCTTTCTGGGAGTATTGGTAATATTCAATGGAAGTCGTCTACGGATAACATTATATTTACGGATATACAGGGAGAAACATCCAACAAGTACACAGCAACCAACCTTACAGACACGATGTATTACAGAGTCATCGTATCAAACGGTAATTGTGCTGACTCTGTTCAGGCAACCATTTATGTTGACCCGATACCTGTGGCTGGCACCATCAATAAACCAGATACGCTTTGTGTTGGCACAAATACCATAACCTTGGATTTGAAAAATAGTGTTGGCAGTATTCAATGGCAATCATCTATTGATAACATTACATTTACGAATATCACAAATGCCACATCAGCAAGCCTGACAGAAAACAACCTTTCTGCCACTACTTATTATAGGGCTGTTGTTAGCAGCGGAGTATGTGCTTCTGCTAGTTCACCTTCTGTAAAAGTAGTTGTAAATAGTAAGGCTACTCCTAGCGTTTCGATAGCCATTACAACAGGTTCAAATTCGATTTGCGAAAGCACTTCCGTTACATTTACGGCCTCGACAACAAACGGTGGTAAAGCACCAGTTTATCAATGGTTGATTAATGGCACTATAATGAGCGGTGCTATAAATGATACATATACAAGCACAACGCTGAAAGACAAGGATACAGTAACCTGCACCCTTACCAGCAGTTTGGCCTGTACCACTACAGCTACTGCAATTAGCAACAAGATAGGCATGGCAGTTAATACTAAAGCAACACCAACCATAATTGTTACCCCAACCAGCACTTCTATTTGTGAAGGCACATCCGTTACCTTTACTGCCACCACCACAAACGAAGGCACGAACCCTACTTACCAATGGGCTGTTAAAGGCGTGAATGTGGGTACTAATGCAAATACCTATACATCAACAACTTTAAAAGACAAAGACACCGTAACTTGTACCCTTAAAGTACAAAATACCTGCGTTACAGCTTCAAGCGTTACCAGCACAGCAGTTAAGATGGCTGTGGCTACCAAGCAAACCCCGTCTGTAAGCATTACCCCGGGCGATACTACCATTTGCGATGGCGTATCTATTACCCTTACGGCTAACCCAGTAAATGGTGGCACTAGCCCAACCTACCAATGGAAGGTAAATGGGGTGGTTGATAGAACGGTAACGGGTGCTACCTATCCTGTAACCTTTACAAGTACCATCAACAAAGTAACCTGCGTGCTTACAAACAACGACATGCCATCATGCTTAACCACAAATACCGCGGCTAGTACCAACACCCCGATAATAACGGTAAGCCAAAATGTTACCCCTGCGGTAGTTGTTAGCGTTGTTAGCCCTGCAAGTACCACTATCTGTGCAGGTACAACAGTTACGTTCAACGCCACGCCAACCAATGGAGGGGCAGTGCCAAGCTACCAATGGAAGCTAAATGGGAAAGGGGTAGGCATTAACAATGCTAGTTTTACCTCCAGCACCCTGCAAGACCAAGATGTGGTTACTTGCGTGATGACAAGCAATGCCCAATGCTTAGTGGCTGGCAATGCTATTGCCAATAGCAACAGCGTAACCATAACCGTAACCCCTGCACCTGTGGTGGCCAGCATTACAGGAACAGATATAGACACATTGTGTGCTGATGGCAACAATTTCCGTACAGGTACATTTATGGACGTAACACCGGGCGGCAAATGGTCTAGTTCCAATAGGGCTATCATCACCATTGACCCAACAACTGGCGTGGCAACTGCTGCAAGCGAAGGCAATGCCACTATCTTGTATAGTGTTACAGGCTGCGGCACTACTTCTGTGCCAAAGAGTGTAAATGTGTCGAGAGTGCCAGCTGTACTGCCAATAGAAGCAAACCCGCCATTATCAAGTTTTACTGCCCCCGTTTTACTTTGTATTGATGGTACAGCATTGCTAACAGATCAAAAGGCTGGCGGCGTATGGAGCAGCTTGCAGCCAACTATTGCCACTGTAAGCACTAGAGGCGTAGTAACAGGCTTGGACACCGGTTTTGCTCAAATTGAATATAGAATAACAAATAAATGTGGAACGGCTCCTACGCAGCAACTTGTAGATGTATTGGGCAAAAAACCTACTGTGAGCATTGTAACAAAAGACCCTACTTGTATCAATACAGATTCGGGCAGGATACAGATTTCGGCAACTGGCCCAAGCGTAGAGCAGCCCTATAACTTCACACTTAATAATAGTGGTGTTCACAATCCATCTGGCACAATAGTTAGTAACCTGCGGCCAGGCAAATATGCAATAACCAATTATAATGGTATAGGCTGTGTTGTTGACCAGTTCCCTGTTACCTTGGCATTCCCAGATGAAGGCAGTTGCGACACGCTGTATGTGCCTACTGGCTTTGTGCCAGCAAGCAATAGTAAAAGCGGTGTTTTGAAACCTTATGGCGGTGGGGCGTTGAGGTCGCTTTCGTTCAGGATATTCAACCGTTTTGGCAACCTGTTATTTGAGAGCCACGATATATTTAAAGGTTGGGACGGCAAGGTGAATGATGTGCTGCAGCAGCCAGGCACTTATATCTGGATGCTGGAATATACACAGGCAAATGGTATGCACAGGGCTGCCCAAGGCACAAGCGTACTGATAAGGTAGGTAGGTTTTTTTTTAAAGGCGGGCAACTATAAACTGCTGAATAGTTGCCCGCTTTTGCAAGCATCAATTTTTGTGCTTTTTCAACTTTTTCAATTATTCCACCGAATAAATGTGGGCATAAGCTGCAAAAATGACTATATTTAATTTTGGTTTAGAAAATAGAGCGTATGGTTTTTATTGAAACATTATTCGTACGGCTCTAGGGTGTACAAAATGCGAGCCGTTTGCATGTATGCCTAAAAAATTGAAAAAGATTTAATTTAAAGCTTATAAGTTACAAATTTACTAGGAGCAGTACTTATTAATTTACCAACAGGGGCAGCATTTTAATTTAAAATGCAATCTTCAATTTAGCTATTTGGCATTAGCTGGGTTTAAAAGCCAAATACCAAGTTTTGATTGATTTTAAAATGGTATTTCTCTTTTTTGGTAAAATAATTGGTATAATATTTTTTTGTAAAGGCATATACTGGTATTTTTGTAAAAACCTAAAACTTGAATTATTCTGGAAACGGTAAATAAATCTAGCAACAATCTTCAAAATCTCCGTACTATCATATACGAAGGTTCTTGGTATGGGAAAAAGAAAAAGCATACAGGCAGCGTAAAGAAGAAAACATGCTTGATTGTAAACCCCGATACTTTGTCAAAACAATTGATAAGGAAACCAATGTTTAGCAAAAGTTATACTTATAACTTTTGGAGTGGGCCAGTTGATATCAAGCTTATAAAATATCTAAAGAAAAATCATTACGATTTTGTAGTAATTGACAAGTGGGTAGGAGAGAAGATATTGAACCAGTTTTTGAGCCTTGCACAGTTTTATGATATCCCTGCAACGAGGATTATTAATATTGTTGAATTTTACGAAAAAACCACTTTTTGTTGTCCAATGGTACATGCCGAAATTAGTGACGAAGAAATTATTTCTATGGTAGAAAAGCCCTCTAACAAATTATTGTCTATTAAAAGGTTCATGGACTTGTTAATAGCAACCCTTACTTTGCCAATTGTATTGCCTATTATTTTTATAGCAGCAGTGCTTACAAAGCTTACGTCGAAAGGACCATCCATATTTAGCCAGCAACGTGTTGGCAAAAACGGTAAATTATTTACCTTATACAAAATAAGGACAATGATTTATAGCCCAGAGGGTTATCAGGTACATACAGTGAGGGGCGACAAGCGGATTACCAAGTTAGGCAAGTTGTTCAGGAAAACTAAAATTGACGAGTTGCCACAATTGTGGAACGTGCTTAAAGGCGACATGAGCCTGATTGGCCCTAGGCCAGAAAGGGTGGATATTGTAGATAAGTTTGCAATTGAAAATAATTTTTATCCATTGCGCCACATCATTAAGCCTGGCATCACTGGTTGGGCACAGGTAAACAACCCAACGGCTACTCCAGAAGAAAATTTAGAAAAGCTGGAATATGATTTATACTATATCAACCATCTTTCAGTAAAATTAGAACTGCAAATTTTGTTGAGAACTGTGGGGGTAGTGTCATCCATGGAAAGTTTATAATTAAACAAGGTGCTTCCCTGGTTACTCAAACTAATCTATGCCCATTTTGATGGCATAAAGAATTTTTATAAAACAATTATTTGTGGCAAATCTCTTTTTGAAAAAATACTATTAATTTATAAATATTTCCTCTAAGAAAATAAGCCTTTCAAGGAATTTGCCACTAATGCAAGAATGAGACTAATGTTTTATTATTCGTGCCTATTCGTGCATTAGTGGCAACAAAAGTACAGGGCGCGAGTTATTATTTACACTTTTTTGGACTTAGTACCTTAATAGAATTTTTTGCTATTCGGCGCAGAACATCCCATTTATTACGCTTCCATATAGCTTTCTGTTGGCTCGCAGGTACAAACAAGGTTTCTGTCGCCAAAAGTATTGTTCACTCTTGCCACGCTAGGCCAAAACTTATTTTGCTGTACATAATGCAATGGGAAAGCCGCTTCTTTTCTTGTATAAGCATGGCTCCATTCATCCGTACAAACCATTTGCTGTGTATGGGGGGCATTTTTTAGTGGATTGTCTGTTTTGTCAAAAATACCATCCTCAATAGCCTTTATTTCTTTGTAAATCGCAATCATTGCCTCGCAAAAACGGTCTAGCTCTGCTTTGTCCTCGCTTTCAGTTGGCTCTATCATAATGGTGCCGGGTACAGGAAAGCTCATGGTAGGGGCGTGAAAACCGAAGTCTATTAATCGCTTTGCCACATCTTCTGCCTCAATGCCTGCACTGGTCTTAAATGGTCTTAAATCAACAATAAATTCGTGCGCTGCTGTGCCGTTGGTACCAATGTATAAAATGGGATAATATTTTTCCAAACGGGCTTTCATATAGTTAGCATTTAAAATGGCATATTCAGTAGCCAGTTTCACGCCATCAAAACCCAATAATTTTATATAAGCATAGCTAATAAGTAATATAGAAGCCGAACCATAAGGTGCTGCTGATACCGCATGGTTGGCATCGGGCAGCATAAAATGACCAGGCAAATAGGGCTTCAAATGTTCTTTTACACAAATAGGCCCCATGCCAGGACCACCACCACCGTGCGGTATAGCAAAAGTTTTATGTAGGTTTAAGTGACATACGTCTGCCCCAATTTCTGCAGGAGAGGTTAGCCCTACCTGTGCATTCATGTTTGCACCATCCATATACACTTGACCGCCCAGCAAATGTATAATGGCGCATATTTCTTTTATTGTCTCCTCAAATACACCATGCGTAGAAGGGTAAGTAACCATCAAGCCTGCTAAAGTATCTTTATACAATTCAGCTTTTTCTTGCAAGTCTACCACGTCTATATGCCCTTCCGCAGTTCCTTTTACCACCACCACTTTCATGCCTGCCATTACGGCACTTGCGGGGTTGGTGCCATGGGCAGAAATGGGTATCAATACCACGTTCCTGTGCGTATTCCCTTGAGCCTCATGGAAAGCCATGATGGTTAGCAAACCTGAATATTCACCTTGGGCGCCACTATTCGGCTGCAAGCTACAGGCATCAAAACCTGTGATGGTGCATAGATAGCTTTCCAGTTCATCTATTATTTGCTGGTATCCCCTCGTTTGGCTTTCAGGGGCAAATGGGTGTATGCGGCTAAATTCTGGCCAGCTTACGGGTATCATTTCCGTGGCTGCATTCAGTTTCATTGTGCAGCTACCTAGCGAAATCATGCTGGTGTTCAGTGACAAGTCTTTGTTTTCCAATTGTTTTATATAGCGCATCATCTGGCTTTCGCGATGGTGGCTGTTGAAAACAGCTTGGGTAAGAAAAGGGGAAGAGCGTTTGGCAAAGAACGGGATAACCGTAATGGCATCGTCGCTATCAAAACTAATAGTCGCCTCGTCTAGGCCTTTCAATTCCGCAAAAGTATAAGCAATGTCCAGCACATCTGTTTGCGATGTTGTTTCATCCAAGGAAATAGTAACGTGGCTTTCATCTATATAATGGAAATTGATATTATTTTTTTCAGCAATGGGGCGTATCTTGGCTGTTTCCACTTTTATTTTTAGCGTGTCGAAGCAGTAAGTGTTCAGATTTGTATAACCCAATTCATCCAACGACTCTGCAAGTACTTGAACAAGCGTAGCAATACGCTCTGCAATTTGTTTTAGCCCTTCTGGCCCATGGTAAACTGCGTACATAGCCGCCATGTTGGCCAATAATGCCTGTGCGGTGCAAATATTAGAAGTTGCTTTTTCACGCTTTATGTGCTGTTCCCTGGTTTGCAAAGCCATCCGCAATGCCCTATTGCCTTGTGTATCTATGCTTATGCCAATAAGCCGCCCCGGTATCCCACGTTTAAAATCGTCTTTCGTGGCAAAAAAAGCAGCGTGTGGCCCGCCGTAACCCAATGGTACACCCAAACGTTGTGTACTCCCAACAGCTACGTCAGCACCAAGCTCTCCGGGACTTGCAATTAAGGTTAACGCCAATAAGTCTGTGGCCATTACCACAAACCCTTCTGCAGAATGAACTTCATTAATAAAAGAACGGTAATCTTCTATGCTCCCGGCATTGTTGGGGTACTGTACTATTGCCCCAAAATAAGTATGGTCTATTTTTGTGCAATGATAATCGCCAAAAACTAATTCTACACCTATTGGTGCAGCCCTTGTTATCAGAACGTCTTTTGTTTGGGTAAAAATGGCAGTGTCAACAAAAAATTTTGGCTTAGTAGCTGCCCCGCTTTTGTTGGCATGGTAAAAAAGCATGTGCATGGCCTCGGCAGTTGCAGTTGCCTCATCTAGCAGGGATGCATTTGCAATGGGCAACCCAGTTAAATCGCAAACCAATGTTTGAAAATTGAGCAGGCTTTCCAGCCTTCCTTGGCTTATCTCGGCTTGGTAGGGTGTGTATTGGGTGTACCAGCCCGGGTTTTCAAAAATATTTCTGAGTATCACGCTTGGGGTGATGGTATCATAATACCCTTGGCCTATATAACTTTTAAAAACTTTGTTTTTGGAGGCTATTTCTTTTAGTTCCTGCAGATAAGTAAACTCGCTAACGGCCTCGGGCAAGTCCAACGGTTGCTGCAAACGGATGGATGCAGGCAATGTTTTGCTAATTAATGCTTCTATACTATCTACACCTATCACTTCAAGCATTTTACGGGTATCGGTTTTGTTGGGACCTATATGCCTGCTGTGGAACTCCCTGCTTTGATCTTGAAATAAACTCATTGTGCAATAATTATATATCAGTTGCTAAAATCGTTACTACTCACCATTTTTTCGCCACTAAGGCATGAAATCTCAAATTGTTACAAAGGAAATAATGCGTAGCATAAGAACAAAAGAAACTGCTTTATGTTACCAAATACCTTTTAAGTAGTTTGACTTAAAATTCTTTTTGTTTCTGCTTTTTCGTGTTTTTGTGCCTTTGTGACAAAAAACACAAAGCTAATTAAGTGCAAATGTAAATGGCAATGGATTGCCAAAAAATACTTTATGGAAAGCGTGGGGAAAGGATGTGGAAGAAAAAAAACAGGTGCTTACAAAATAATTGTAGGCACCTGTTATACAAGCAAGCAAAAAACAAATCGTTAGAGGCCATTTGGCACAATCTTTAGTAGAGGATTGTGCGGAAAATGGTAAAAGGCATATTTTTTTGGGAGTGATTTAAAAACCGATGCCAATTACTATTTATATTTATTTGACAATACAATGTTAAAGTAAATTTTTAACACAAAGTTCATATTGGGTTAGTGTTCGGAGAGTGTTATTATATAATAGTTTAATTTATATATAGATTTTGCCTTTAGTATTTTAACTAATGTAAAAAATATGCTGTGAAAGATGATTGTTTTCAGTTAAAAGTATAAAAAACTGCCTTTTTGCTGTAAAAAATGTATTTTTAATGTAACCCATTAATCATTGTAAAGTTATCCACATTTTAAAAATAAATCTGTTTTTTAGGTTACCTGTTTTTGTGTACCCGGAATTCCGAATTACACACTTTGGTAAACTATGAAAAATATGTCAATGACGATTAACATATATTCTCCCTAAAGGTGGTGATATATACCAAAAATGGGTAATAAGCCCATCGAGTCATTAGTTGCTAATGGCGACACTTTTATACACCCTCCTGAACACCCCAAGTTGAAGGTTCAATATCAACAGCATAGCTATTCTCGTCATTTTCTTCCGCCCGCATTTGTCCACTTGTTTGCCTGCTGCCATCGTGGCTGTAGCCCGGTGGACCAAAAAGGTATTGAAGCCGTTGGTTAATTGTCAACCCTTTCTGGCAAATATCTTTTGCTAATTGCAGCCATTCGTGCAAAACAAGCGAAAAGGCTGTTGGTTTTTCAATGTTTTTGGTTAGCCCATATTGGATAGGTTGGTAGGCTGCTTCCTCTAGTTCTTGCTGGAAAGTGCCAAACAGCTTGTCCCACACTATCAAAAACATGCCCATGTTTTTGTCAAGGTATTTGGGGTTAGATGCGTGATGAACACGGTGGTGCGATGGGGTTACCAATATATGCTCAAGCCACCCCATTTTATCAATCATTTCCGTGTGTACGAATATGCCCCATATTTGCGTGGACGCATAAATAAATAGGATGTCTACTGGTTGAAAACCCAGGCAAGGAAGGGGCATGAAATAAACAAAGCGATACAAAGGCTGGAACACGGAGGAACGGAAGCCCACGGAGAAATTAAACTGCTGGCTGCTGTGGTGCGTAACATGGGTGGCCCAGAAAAAGCGGATTTCATGATCGAAACGGTGCAGCCAATAATATAAAAAGTCCTCTGCCAGCAGCAGCAATAGCCAGTAGCCCGCGTTTTTCTGCCAACTAACAAACCTGTGAGCGTAGCAATACTGGAAAACAATAGAGACATAAATAGCCCTGAAAGCAAGGTCGATACCGCCATTTAGCAGCATGAGGTAAATATTGCTAAGCGTGTCTTTTAGCGTGTATTTGGGGCGGTGCTGCCAGTGCGAGAGCAGCATCTCGGCAACGATGATAAAAATATAAAATGGGGTTGAAATAAGTATCAGCCATTGTTCCCTGAGTGCTTCCATGCCTGTATGATATTTTGCAAAGTAAGGTAAAATGAGGAGGGTATGTATATGTTTCTGTGAAAATGGGCGTCAGCAACAAGTTTGCTTAATCTACCACAAAGGCACAATGACAAAAAGAGGCACTAAGATTAATAGAATAAGAAGAAAAGAAAAATAGGTTATCAATATATGCCATAATACTGCATAATGATAGTTCAGGAATTGAATTCAAGTTGTAATAATTATTTTGTAATAATTTATTTTATTCTTTTGTTTTTATTACAAGTCTGTAATAAAATCTATAAAATAATTTTATTTATTACAAAAGTTTTATTACAAATTATTTAAGGAAAATTATTGGTTTGATGAATAATTGAATGTGTCCCGGATAGAAACTAGCAATTACCTAACGATTGTAGAATACTTGATTTTATTTTTAACTTGAAGTTTGAGGTGTATTATTATAAGTAGCCATTTGTTTTTTAGTTAG
>NZ_JBKHKJ010000038.1:0-33011 GCF_046546515.1 Parasediminibacterium schistidii
TGATTTAAGGGGAGTACTATAAACCCCGTCAATTTCAAGGCAGAACAAATCTAACTACATTCTCGAAGAACGAAACGAATGGCACACGCCACTGGCGATGCGCCAGCAAAACGAAATTTGACGTGGACTAGCTGAGGATTGGAAATCCCTGATATATCTGTAGGCCGAGATGTGCTGAGCTAACATTTTGCCCAGCTGACTCTAATATTCGTTAATTTATCTACATCCAATGGCTTCTCTAAAAACGCTACAATGTTTTTTTCTGTTTTAGCTTTTGAAATATCTGCCGGGTTGATACTGGAAGAAAGAATGAATATCTTGGTTTTTTCAATGTATTGAGGGTATCTCTTTTCAAAAGCTTCAAAAAACTCCCACCCATTCATCCCCGGCATATTCAAATCTAGTAATATTACTTCTGGTAAATTTGCAATTGGTTCTCCATTACTTTGAAATTTATTATAAAAATCAAGTGCTTCTTCCCCATTATAAGCTTCTAATAATTGCTCGCAAAAAAGTTCAGACTCTATTATATCTCTGTGTAAAAATTGAACTACTTTATCATCATCAATTGACAAAACTGTTTTAATCATCTATAATTATTTTTTAAACCTTATGGTAAATGTTGTTCCTACGTTTACCTCACTTTCTATCTCTATCGTACCACCTAAAGACGTTATTTGCGAATGTATTAAATAAAGACCCATTCCCTTGCCATCTGGATTGCTGTGAAAACGTTGATATAATCCAAAAACCCTGTTTTTCACTCTTTCCAAATCTATTCCTATTCCATTGTCTGCATAAACAAGCTTCACACCACCGTCCAATTCTATAGTTGTTTTGATAGTGATTAAAGGATGCCTTTCAGGATGCGCATATCTTAGGGAATTTGTTATTAAATTTAATAAAACACTTTCCATATAGGCACTACTAAATTGAACGGATTCAACCTCAGAAAAGTCGTCCTTTATAGTAGCCACCAAGTTGACTATTCTAAAATGAATGGAGGTAGTTACCTTGCCTAGAACCTCTTTAAAACTAACAGTTTCCCTTTCCCAATTGGTGTTTTCTTTTATTATCAGGATTTTTATTAAATCGTTCAAGGTATCATTCAAATAATGGGTGGATACCTTAAATGCTTCTATGAATTTTCGGGTACGTTCATCTTCTATTTTATCTGTTTTTATTAAGTTACAGATGGAGATAAGGTTGGTTAATGGTGCCCTTAAATTATGGGTGGTTATATAGCTGAATTGAGAAAGCTCTTTATTGCTTTTAATTAATTCTTGTAGTAACTTTTCTTTTTCTATTGCTGCCTCTTTTTCTTTAGTCACATCTCTTTCTACTGCTATCCAATGCGTAAACCAACCTTTTTCATTGGCAACTGGAACCATGTTAAAATTGTTCCAAAACTTTTCACCATTTTTCTTAGCGTTCGATACGGTTATCTCTACAGATTCCCAATTGTTCATTGCAACTCGCAATTTATCCAATTCTTTCGTGTCAGTTTCTTCATTTTGCAACATCCTTGGTGTCTTGCCAATAACTTCCTCAGGTGTATAGCCCGTCATTTTTGTAAAGGCAGGGTTTACAAACATTATTTTTGGTCCTGGTTGATTAAAAGGTTCTGCCTCTGTAATTAGAATACTATCCTTACTATTTGTAATCACAGATTCTAATAATTTAAGATGCCGTACACTCTCTTTTTCTGCAGTTATATCCCAATTTACACCAATCATGCGTTTTGGCTTGCCACCCTCCTCCCTTTCAACAATGCCTGTAGCTCCTATATAATGGATAGATGAATCGCTCCAAACAATCCTAAATTCGGAATTGTAATCTTTCTCATTCGTAATAGCTAATTGAATCTCGTTATCTATTTCTTTCCGGTCTTCCTCATGTAATCTTGATATCCATCCTTCATACACTGTATTAAATTCATTCTCAGATATCCCATATATCTTATACATCCCCTCATCCCATAAAAGGGTATCATTTTCTAAATCCCACTCCCAAATGCCTAATTGTGCGCTTTTTGTTGCCAAAAGCAAACGATTAGTAAGTTGTTTTTTTTCTGCTTCGATTTCTCTTTCTGCAGTAACATCCCAATTAACTCCTGTCATTTGTATAACGTTTCCATTATCATCATATTCAGTTATTCCTGTACCCTTTATATAATGAACAGATAAATCATCCCATATAATTCTGAATTCTGAACTATATTCTCTTTTTTTTTCTGCAATTGCACTTTGCATAACTTCATTAACTCTTTCTTTATCTTCTGGGTGCAACCTTGATAGCCATCCCTCGTAAACTGAGCCTAACTCCGATTCATTGATATCATAAATTTGGTACTGCCTTTTATCCCATACCATTTTGTCATTTTTCACATCCCAATACCAAATACCCATGGATGCACTTGAGGTTGCAAGCAGCAACCGATTTGTTTGGAGTTGCAAGAACTCATTTATTTGATTAATTTCTGCTTCTGCTTTTTTCTTTTCTGATATATCAGTTACAAATGAACAATTCAATTCCAATCCATTATACTCAAGAAAATTGGCTACTATTTCCACATCTATTACGTCTCCACCCTTTTTAACAATCTTATGCTGAAAGCTTACTGTACCCTCTTTTCTTAACCCTTCAAACCCTTCTGCTATGATGGTTGCATTTAATGTAGGGTCGATATTTATTTGATGAAGCATTGCAAACTCTTCTTTGGTATAACCAAGCATGGTGTAAGCTGCTTCATTAAAATCATAAATAGCCCCTTCCGGCGTTAATAGATAGATGGCAGTTGTGGCATTTTTAATAATGTAGTCTGATAGTTTTAGTCTTTCTACTGCCTTTTTCTTTTCAGATATATCATTGAACGTAACAAAAAGCAATTCAAAATCTTCAAAACTGATAAAACTTACATCGGCTTGTGCATACATCCTAACTCCATCTTTTTTCTTTAGTTTTAGTTCTGTAGATAACTCATTTGTTGCTCTATAAAACTCCCACCGCTCATTCCATTCTTGGTTAGTATATTTTTTTTGTACAAAGTCGTTGAGGGAAATTTTAGCATATTCGCTTTTGGTGTAACCCAGAAGTTCTGCTGCTTTTTTATTAAAATTATATATGCTTCCATCTTTGTTTATAAAATGCATCCCTACATTCGAGTTATCAAAAGCATATTTAGTAAGCCTTAGTTCTGCTTCTAGTTTTTTCTCTTCACTAATATCAAAAAAAGAAACAAAAACTAGTTCAATGCCATGATATTCAAATGCGTTGCTACTTGCCCTAACATCAACCAAAATATGGTCTTTCTTTTTTAATTTTCTTTCAAAAGTTAGACTATGCCCTGCTTTGATATCATCGAAACGCTTTTTCCAGCTCTCAGAAGTATAAGTTGTGGTAAAATCAATATTTGTCAGTTTCCCAAATTCTTCAAAACTATATTCAAGTAATTGGCAAATTGCATTGTTATAATTATAAATAGCTCCATCACGTGTCAAAAACAACATCGGTAATTTTGCTGTATTAAAAGAATGATCTACAAGCCTAAGCTTTTGTTCTGTTTCTTTCTTTTCTGTAATGTCTATATAGGTTGCACAGTTAATTTCAATGTCTTGATATTGAATAATTTTTGCCCTTACTTCTATGTCTATTTTACTGCCATCTTTTTTAGTTAGTACAACATAAAACATTTCACCAGGCTTTGCCTTTATTTCTTCCCATCGTTCAGCCCATCTTTGAGCATTAAATGCTGGGTTTAAATCTATAACATTTAAGTTTTTATATTCATCTTTGGTATAGCCAAGTAACTGGCAAGTGGCATCGTTAAAATCAAACAAGCCACCATCCTTATTTATAAAACTAATTGGTGTAGATGTGTTTCTGAAGGCAAAATCTACCAATTTTAATTGTTCATCCAATTTCTTTTTATCTGTAATGTCTAAATAAAAAATGCAGATGAGTTCTAGATTTCCGAACAATATAAAGTTCAATCTTGCCTCAATCTCTATTTTTGCCCCATCTTTTTTCTTTCTCTTTGCAACAAATGATTGCGATTTCTTTTCTTTCAGTTCTTTCCATTGGTTCTTCCAAGTTTTTTCGGTAAGCTCTGTCCAGTTATCAAATATGGTTGATTGGGCTAATTCATCAGTATCCTGATAGCCATACATTTTTGCTAGTGCTTCGTTTACTTTGTAGTAACTGCCATCTTCTTTTATGTAAGCTACCCCCCAAGCACCCTCATTTATTGCTTTTTCTTCTAATTTTCTTTTTTCTCTTACGCCTAACATGTAAACTACTTGTTTAGATAAGCCTTTCAAGGCTATCCGTTGTTCTTCTGATAGCTTATGTGGCTTGGTATCCACCACACAAAGGGCTCCAAGGGCAAAACCATCATCAGTTACCAATGGCACGCCAGCATAAAACACTATGCCCGGATCACCTGCTACATAGGGGTTATCACTAAACCTTTCATCAAGACGTGCATTCTCCGTTTCAAAAATTTCATTGGGCGTATTGATAGCGTGGGCGCAAAATGAAAACTCGCGGCCTCCATCGCCAATCTCTAATCCTAAACTAGACTTGACAAATACCCTATCTCTATCAATAATGCTTATTTGGCTAATGGGGGTTTGGCAAATAAGCGATGCCAAATAGGTTATATTATCGTACTCATCTTCAGGGATGGTATCCAACAAATCGAAACGTTCTAAGGCTTTAAGTCTTGCAGCCTCATTTTCTGGCAAAGCGGGTGTAATCATAATCAGCTACATATCTAAGAAAAAGAGCAATCATTATTTTATAAAATTACGAAAATTCAAGTAATAACTATAATACCTAATGTTTTAATACCTATACAAACCAGATTTATACCTATACAAACCAAAATACATTTTCAATATTCATTTTAATTTATAAATGTGGGGTACAGGCTTGTCTGAAAATTCAGTATTGAGCGTGTTTTTGTGAATTTCAAATACCATAATCTAGTAATAAAACTGTACAAGCACTTGATTGATCAGGGTAAACGCATCAAAATTCATTTTGCTCGAATCTTCGAGTTTGACACCAGTCCTGGCATAAGCCACCTTATTTTATCCGGTCAGCCGCAGGCTGATTGAAAAAAATGCGCAGCATATTTTTTTCAAAGGATAAAATAGAGTGGCGGTGCCTGGACGAAGCCCGCCGGCTATGAGGCAAAAGGACTGAAAAGAGGCATTTTTGAATAAAATAGGCAATTAGGAGCAGATTAAATTTTGATGCGTTTGCCCTGTTGATTGATAAAGCTGCAAATATATATTCAAGGGTTTCCCTCAAAAACCCCTTTAATAAGCGGTAATTTAAAGCAATTTAATTAGCTTTTTGGAATATTAAATTGACTTTATTTGAAAAAAAAATTTGTAACTCCTCAAGTTTCAATTGAGTAAAGAAAATAAAAATACTTTGTTTTTTTGCAATAAAGTACCCCGCTAGCGCACTAGGCTGAATAATTAGGGTTTGCTGACGCAGGGCGTGCCGCGTGTGCCTTCGCTTCGGTCTCCCCGTCCTTTCGGACGCAGGATAAATCTAACCGAAATGTAGGCTGGTAGTTGTTTGCAGGCAACCTGCCAAAATGAATTATTGCCTTTAGGCGTTGGATGGATTATCGTAGCGGAGTAACCACCCCACCCTTTGGGCACCCATCAAGAGGGAAATTTTACCCTTGTTGGTCTTCGCTCAGTATCCTATATGGGGGCATTTTTGGATGCTCATGGGGGCATATTTCCCCCATATAGGATTTTTATTTTGGGTTATATACCTATCCATGCCAAATTTACATTAAAGGAGCAACTAGGGGCATCTTTGCCTTGCCTCTTGCATCGGATGGTAGTTGGCTTGGGAAAATGATAATCCACCATCAAAATCTTAATAGTTTCTTATCAATAAATTATCAGTTTATTATCATAAAACTATCATTCCATAATCAATAAATTATTATAAAATTAACTTAAATTATCATAAAAAATGAGGCTAAAAAAAATATAAACAACTGAATATCAATGAGTTAAAGGAAAAAAGACAGTTTTTTAAAAAAAATAAAGCACGAAAAATGAAGAAAAACCGTTTCAAATCTTTTGCCCTTGTTGGTCTTTGCTCCATTCCTCGCCTTGTTGTGTCTCCTACCAACAACGAACCGATGGCAGAGTAGGTAGTTTTAAAACTGTAGAAACAAATTGATGTTTGAGTGGAGGCGCAACATCGGCGGAGATTGTGACGAGTGCATAGCTTTCTGCTGTTGTTGATAAACATAGAAAGAACTAAAATTGAAAGCAAATCATATCTAAATAGAGTAAAGTAGCCGCTTCTGAAAAAAGCCAAGGTCGGCAATAAGTGTACAGACTTAATTGTACATTCTTAGTAGTTTAAGCTGCTTTTTTCCATTTCTTACATCAATGTTATTTTATAACCACCTTAACTTTATACAGTATTTTGTTTGTCAACTACTTATTACATTCGGGGTATGAAAAAAATAGCATTGCTGGTAGGTTTGTTTATAGCCATAGCCCTTCATTTACAAGCCCAATTTTCTATCAGGCTAGTAGTAACAGATGTAGCTACAAAAAAGCAAGATGACATATATGTTAGCGGCACATTTAACAACTGGAACCCAAAAGACGAAAAATACAAGCTTAAGCCATTTGCTGGCGGCAGGAAAAGCATTGTTATAAAAGATGTTGCACCTGGCAATTATGCCTTCAAATTTACCCGAGGCAACTTTGACAAAGTAGAGTGCATGGCCGATGGCAGGGACATTAGCGACCGGGTGGCGGATGTTGCTGCCGATGTATCGCTGGAGTGCAACGTTGCTGGCTGGAAAGACGACTACCCTGAAAGGCCCAAACGCTACACCGCAAGCCCACAAGTAAAAATAATAGACACTGCCTTTGTTATGCCACAACTGGGCAGGACTCGCAGGATTTGGCTTTACCTGCCCAAGAGTTATAGCACCAGTACCAAAACCTATCCTGTTTTGTACATGCAGGACGGCCAAAACCTGTTTAATGAGCAAACAGCCGCTTATGGAGAGTGGGGCATAGACGAATGCCTAGACACGCTGGCAAAGCAAATGGGCAGGGAGTGCATTGTTGTGGGCATAGACCATGGGGGCGAAAAAAGGCTAAACGAATACAGCCCTTATGATTTTTCCACAAAAGGGGCATTGGCTACACAAGATACCAAAGGCGAAGGGGCAGCCTATACCGAGTTTTTGGTAAAAACCCTGAAACCATTTATTGACGGCAAATACAGGACAAAAAAAGGGCGTGAGTACACATACATAGCAGGAAGCAGCATGGGGGCTTTGGTAAGCGAGTATGCTATACTGAAATACCCAGAAGTTTTTGGGGCGGCGGGTATGTTTTCCCCAGCATTTTGGATAGCCCCCAATTTATACACAGAAGTAGAAAATGCTCCTGCTCCTCCCCTGCCAATACTGCCACGCTTTTATTTTTATGCTGGCGGCAAAGAAAGCAGTACTATGGTTAGCGATGTGGACAGGATGTATAACCTAATAAGTAAGAAAGACCAGCAGCATGAAATAGAAAGGAAGATAAATCCACTTGGCGAGCATAAAGAAAAATACTGGCAGCAAGCCTTCCCTGCATTTTATATATGGCTAATGAAAAAAGTAGATTAAACCTGGATTTAGCTCACGTTTACATATTACAAAAAAGCCCTTCTGTAATTCAAAAGGGCTTTTTAAATAAAGCATATTCAAAATGTAGGTAAACCGTTACATCATATTATTTGGTAGCAAATAAATGCACAAGTAATTGTACATCGCTAGATACCTTCCCAACGCCATAATTGATGCCAAAAGCAGTCCTGTCTAAAGAAAAAGCTGCTTCTGCAAAGAATTTTTTGTCATCTACCCCACGCACATTGGCTGTAAATTTAACAGGTGCAGTAACGCCTTTCAAAGTAAGAATGCCATCAATGTCGCATTTATTAGCAGACGTATATTTTACATTGGAAATAACATAAGTAGCTTCTGTTCCTTTGGAAAAATCAAAGAAGTCAGGGGATTTTAAATGCCCTTCCAATTTTTCGCCAGCAGCATCTGTAACTTTCAAAGAAGCAAGGTCAATAGTAAATTTGCCACCCGTAAGCTTGCCAGCTTCTATTGTTACCTGCCCGCTTTTTAGCAAAAAATAACCTGGGTGGTAGCCATCGGTTTTAGATCCAATAAATTCTACTTTGCTTGTGGTAGTGTTAGCCGTGAAGGTATCGCCTGGTTGTGGGGCAAAAGAATAAATACCTACTGTAGCTGCTACTAATGCAAGGCCTAACATAATTTTTTTCATAATTAACATGTTTAATTTTTAATTGTAATTTATAATCGGCTGTAAAATAACAAATTAAGTGTTGTAACATCTAATTTGTGCTTATTATTTCTTAACTCAACAATTTTACACACTGATTAAATGCTTTGCTTATTTTAATAATTAAAACCCTTGCTAGCTTAAAGGGTTTTCAAAAATTCACTGATGGTTTCTTGCAATTCTTGGCTAACAGGAGTTAAAGGCAATCTCAATATATTTTCTATAAGTCCCTGCTCGTGCATGAATGCCTTTACGCCAGCGGGGTTGTTTTCTTCAAACAATAAATCGTACCCTTTTAATAATTTGTAGTGTATAGCCCTGGCTGCTACAAAATCCCCTTTCAAGCAAAGTCTTACCATAGAAGAGAAATCTTTTGGGAATGTGTTGGCAGCAACGCTAATAACACCATCAAACCCACAAGCTATCTGTGGCAATATCAATGCGTCATCGCCACTTACCACTAAAAAATTGGCAGGCCTGTCTCGTATCAGCTCCATGCACTGCTGCATATCGTCTGTGGCTTCTTTTATACCGGCAATGTTTTCTACTTCGTTTGCAAGCCGTATAGAGGTGGAAGCCCTTAAATTACGCCCTGTCCTGCCGGGTACATTGTATAATAATAGTGGCTTAGGCGAAACTGCTGCCAATGCTTTAAAATGCTGATATAGCCCTTCCTGTGTAGGTTTGCTATAATATGGCGAAGTGCTCAAAATAGCAGTGGCTTTATCTAAAGGAAATGTTTCAAGGTCCTTAATAATACCAGCAGTATCGTTGCCGCCAACGCCCACCACCACGGGCACTCGATTTTTTACTTTTTCGTAGGTAAACTGGATAATATCCAGTCTTTCCTCCCTGGAAAGGGTGGGCGTTTCCCCAGTAGTTCCTAAGGTAACCAAAGATTCTACCCCGCCATCAATTACATAATTAATTGTTTTCTCGAGTGCATTAAAATCAACAGTAAGGTCTTTTTTAAAAGGTGTTATCAAGGCTACACCAGTGCCAGCTAAAATAGAACGGAGAGACATTATGAATTATGAATTATGAATTATGAATTATATTTTGTGCTTAAAATGTTTACTCAGCCGTTTCTGAATTAGCTGTGGCAGTGGCTGTTTCATCCCAAAAACCCATTTGTCCATATTTTTCAATGCGGTCATTAATACGTGTTTCAGGGTCTTTTCCCTTTATTTCAGTTAGGTTGGCAATAATTGTTTGTTTTAGCAGCTCTGCCGCCTCTGCATAATCCCAGTGGGCGCCGCCAATAGGCTCTGGTACTATTTCGTCAACCAAGCCAAACCCCTTCATGTCGATAGAGGTAAGCTTTAGCTGTTCAGCGGCAATTTCCTTTTTGTCAACGCTTCGCCACAAAATAGAACTACATCCTTCTGGTGAAATAACCGTGTACCATGTGTTTTCCATCATTAGCACTTTGTCGCCAACCCCAATGCCCAAAGCCCCCCCGCTGGCTCCTTCGCCAATAATAATACATATTACAGGCACTTTCAGGCGAATCATTTCAAAAATATTCCTGGCAATGGCTTCTCCTTGCCCTCTTTCCTCGCCCTCTAAGCCGGGATAGGCACCTGGGGTGTCTATAAAGGTAATAATTGGCTTGTTGAATTTCTCAGCCAGCTTCATTAGCCTCAACGCTTTCCTGTAGCCTTCTGGCTTTGCCATGCCAAAATTCCGCAATTGGCGCATCTTGGTATTGTTGCCCTTTTGCTGGCCAATAACCATCACCGTTTGTCCGTCCAGTTCTGCAAAGCCGCCTACCATTGCTTTGTCGTCGGCAAAATTCCTGTCGCCATGCAGCTCCACAAAATTTGTCATCATCTTGTCGATGTATTTTAGCATATACGGCCTGTCTGGGTGGCGGCTAAGTTGCACGCGCTGCCAAGGGGTAAGGTTCTCCGTTATTTCCCGGCGTTTGTCTACAATAGACGATTCCAGTTGTATTACGGTAGCACTGTAATCAATCTTCTGGTTTTTTTCGGCTAATTTCTTTGTTTGTTCAATCTGCTCGTATAAATCTTTAATGGGCTGTTCAAAATCTAAAAACTGTCTGTTGGGGTATTGTGGCATAAGGAATCAAAAAAATTTGAAGTGTAAAATTAGGGGATGAAATATTTTTTAAAATAAATTTGTTTAAGAAACAATTCCCCCCCATATTTGCACCCCGAAACAATAGCAACAAAGGTTGTAAAGTTTCAAAAAAGTTCTCTAGGATCGGTAGTTCAGTTGGTTAGAATGCCGCCCTGTCACGGCGGAGGTCGCGGGTTCGAGTCCCGTCCGGTCCGCTATTAGTTAGCAAAACAAGTCAAAAGCCTGTAAATTATAGTATTTACAGGCTTTTTTTATTTTCATGCACTAATATAGTTTCAGGTTTTTCCTTTCAAGCCACAGTTAAAAAAACATTTTGCGTCACTTCTTGTATAATCACAAGCGATTTCAATACCTTTATTGCAAATATGTAACTCTTTTTTTTTGCTGGCCCTATACCGCCTGAAAGGCATAACTGCTGGCTTCCAATATTTTTCTTAATGGACATAAAAAAGGGTCGCATAGAAATGCAACCCCGTTTTAAAATCCAATATCCTATGAAAAACCAAAACAAATATAATAATTTATGATCAAAAAGTTTAAAGGTTGTCGTTATTTGTTAGGAAAATGTTGGCAACAAAAAAGATATTAAGATTGACGTTACTATTTTCCAGCATATTTAACTATTGCAAACAAGGCTGAAATTGGGTTTTGCTTATTTTCAATAGTTGTATCAGTAATAAATCTGATGAAGGTAAAGCAATTAGCCCGGTCTAATATTTTAAACTGTCTGATGCTTTTAGCTTTACTTTCGCATTCTGGATGGCTCTTTCTGATCCATTATTATCTAGTCGCACTTTGAGACAGTACAAAAAAGTAAGATAAAATCAATTCATTCTCAATCAAGCTGCTATGTTATAATGGACAACTTTTGGAAAGTTACCAAATCAAGATTCGCCCTGCCAGTCCATCGCCTTTTCCAGCACTTGGTTGAAAAGCACTACCAGCACGTCAGGGGCAGGATTATTATATTTTGACTGGTATATTCTGGCGAATACATCAAAAGGGTTTAACTCATGTAGCTTGTCGCAAAGGGCTATAGCAGTTTCCCCGTCTACATTTCCCTTATTGTCAGGATATTTCACATCAATCTTTGTCAATCTTACATTTTTGCCCTCTATGGCCGCTTCTATTTTATGCCTTAAAGCTGGTTCAGGCCCATTCAGCAATACCCGTACTTCTAGGTAAGGGGCTAATAAAAGATTATCACCAACAGGGGGCAATTGCTGCAATTTGTTCAAAACTTCTGCCAATTGTTTTGAGCTTGAGGGCACACGAAGCAAGGGTATGGCCAATGGCACTTCAATTGATTGGATATGGGTTATCTCCTCGCCTATCACTTCAAAAGCTACCACTTGGTGTTTATAGTTTAGTTCAGAGAAAGACATCGGCAGCGGGCTGCCGGAATAGCGTACATTTTCCCGCCCGCCGATTCGCTGTGCTTTGTGTATATGACCCAAAGCGGTGTAAACGATGTTTTCATGGAAAGTGGTAACTGGCACAAACTCCACGCCGCCCATAATCAACCGCTCGTGGTTGTCATGGTCAGAAACCTCAGCATGCATAGCGTGCAAATGCCCCATAGCCAATATGGCTTGCCCAGCCTGCTTTTGAGTTAAGGTATATTCATATGCTTCCTGATACAATGCCATCACGCCATCAGTATATGGCGAAGTGCTATCTGCAACAGTAGGGTAATCGCCCATGCGCAAAAAAGGGATAGCCATTATCCATAAGCATATATTTCCTTGCTTGTCATGTATAGGGATACATAGTTTTTCATAGTTAAAACTGCCATCTGTATTTCTTTCTATTATGCCAATAATATGTATGTTGGAACTTTCCAGCAAAGGTTTTGGGGACTCTAACCTGCTGGCAGAGTCGTGGTTGCCAGCCGTAACGATGATTTGTAAGTGCGGTTGTGCTTTGAGGGCATTGTTCAAAAAAGTGTAAAACATTTTAACCGATGCGGCGGAAGGGTTGGCATTGTCAAAAACATCGCCGCTTACGAGTAATATATCTACTGACTGTTCTTTTATGGTAGCCACCAGCCAGTTTAAAAATTGCTGGTGCTCGTAGGCTCGGTCATATTCATGGAACAGTTGCCCTATATGCCAGTCGGCAGTGTGGAGTATTTTCATGGCAAATTTGGTTTTGCAATAATTTGCAAATCTATATTCTTTACATAGTCTATTTCATGCATGGAAAGAATACGAAAAGACATACAAGTGAATCCCTTAAAATGCGTTATCGACAAATCACCAAGGGTAATAATATCCATCCCAATTAACACATCGCAACCGCCACTCAATGCTTTTGGCCTGTTACAGTTACGCTTTCAATTTTTGCTCCATTTGGTAAAATAACATCAACAATATAAGTATTTTGAATTGTTATACCATTTGCGGTATGCACATGCGACATACCAGTAGCTATTAATCCCAATGCTCTTACTACATTATCAGTTATAACAGTGGCTGTAGCCCCTGTATCCCATATTGCCTTTACTTGAAAGCTGCTTTTTGTATTTGGCACACAAATATAAACCAATGTTATTAACTGGCTGCTAATCCCCACATTTGACTTAATGGTAAAGGCTAAAGGTTGCATGGAAAAAATATATATTAATCTCCTTTGATTAGATGGTTATTTGAAAATTACTTGCGAATGAAAAGTTTGGGTATGGCCCAATTCTCCAGGAAGGCAATGCTGTATAAGAAAAGTACCCAATTCATAAGTAGCAACGGCCTTGTTATAGGTTTCTTGTTTGCTTTCATACACACCAACTACTTCTTGGTTTTTAATCACAAGAAACTGGTCAGCATATTTTTTTACAAATTCTTCTTGGTGCTCTAAATAGTATTGAAATTCTTTTTCTAACATAGTTGGTATAAAATTAAGCAATTTTAACAACTAAATCCCCTTATCCCACAAATTTCAATCCTATGCTAATAATTGCATAAATACAAGTAGCAATAAAAATACCCCTTGCCGTTTCATCCCTGCCTGAATTAGTGTAAATGGTGAATATCGCCCCATCGGCAATCAAGGAAACGGTGATAACAGATGTGAAAAAGCTTTTGGCACTTACCAATACCTGCAAATACTCCCAAAAGCTGATACTGCTAAATTTCAAAAAATAAAATACAAGCAAGCCAAGCAATGGGGCCAGGAATCCAAGCACGAGGCCCAGTATCAAACTATCTTTCTTTAAAAACATGTTGAGTTGTACGTTTTGAGTTGTACGTTGTAAGTTATACGTTGTACGTTTTTAGGTTATAAAAAAAAGTTATAAACTCCAGGAACTTTCTAATTTCTTTTTTAGTTCATAGTTGGTAAGGTCAAACTGCACGGGTACTAGGCTTACATAGTCGTTTGCCAATGCCCAAACATCGGTGTCGGTGCCTTCATCAAAGTTTACAAACTCGCCAGTAAGCCAGTAATAATCCTTGCCATGCGGGTCTTTGCGTTCCAAAAAGTCTTCTTCGTATTTGGCATAAGCCTGGCGGCATATTTTAATACCTTTTATCAAATCAGGTGGCAAAGCCGGGAAGTTTACATTCAACAGCAAATGCTTGTCAAGCTTAGTTGTAAGCATCATCCCAGCAATCTTCCTGATATATATTTTAGCAGCTGTAAAATCGGCCTCCATGCTATAATCCAGTATAGAAAACCCAGCCGATGGTATGCTTTCAATAGCTGCTTCCATGGCAGCACTCATAGTGCCACTATAAATAACGTTGATGCTATGGTTTGCCCCATGGTTTATGCCGCTAAGGCAAATATCTGGCTTGCGGTGCAGTATTTTGTCCACTGCCAGCTTCACGCAATCTACAGGCGTACCAGTACATGTATAAGCTTCTACACCGGGGATAATAAAGCTTTTTTGCAACCTTAAAGGGTGCCCAATGGTAATGGCATGCCCCATGCCGCTCTGTGGTTTGTCTGGTGCTACCACCACCACCCTGCCAAGGCCTTCTACTGCTTCTACCAATGCTTTGATACCTGGGGCCGCAATGCTATCGTCATTTGTTATGAGTATAATTGGCCCTTCTTTTTCCATTTCTTCATTTGCCATAAGTAACGCAAGATAAGAAGATAGTTATTTTTAGTTATAAACTTTTTTTTTCAGCCACTAAGGCTCGAAGGCACAAAGATGCACGCAGGGGGAAGGGCAGTGAATTCTTGTATTTTTGGGTTTGAAGGAACGGACAAGTTGGGCTTAGTTATTTTTTAATATATAATCCAATGATCATTAAAGCAAGGGCTACGAACAAACCAATAAACCATTTAAGAAGCAGTTCCGATTTGTTTTGTTCCATTTTGATTTCCAACCTTAACATGTCTTCTTTTAATTCACTTTTATAATTATGGGATTCGTTTTTTGCTTCACTCACAGCAATTTCCTGAATGGCTTGGGCAAACTCCATTGCTTTTTTGTCAGACAAATGAAAGTCTGTTTTTAATAAATCGTATAGCTTAATATTTACAGCACCCATACGCTAATGAAATTTTATATTATAAATATAGTAATTATGTTATTAAAAACCAACCTGCAACATGCTATAAAACCTGGTATACTCATTTTTTGCAATAAATACCCACCCCTCACTAGTATGTTTACCCCTATATTCACTTCTTGTATAAAAAACCTTTTTCTTCTTCCTTTGTATCACTTTGGACCTTCTTGCCTTTATGGCAATAAATCCTATATTTAGCCCTTAAAGCAACTTTATGCAGCAATTTTCCATAGCAATACACGGCGGGGCAGGCACTATATTAAAAGTAGATATGACACCTGCTTTGGAGGCAGCGTATTTGCAAGGCTTGCAAGATGCCTTGGATGCAGGCTATGCCGTTCTTGAACAGGAAGGCAGTGCCGTGAATGCGGTGAAAGCTGCAACCGTGATATTGGAAGACAATATATTGTTCAATGCAGGCCGTGGCAGCGTGTTTACCAAAAAGGGCGTGCAGGAAATGGATGCAGCCATCATGGATGGCAGCGACTTGAGCGCAGGGGCTGTTGCAGGTGTTCGCAATGTGCGCAACCCCATAGAACTAGCCATGGAAGTGATGCACAACAGCAACCATGTGTTCCTTTGCGGCAAAGGTGCCAATGACTTTGCCATTAAGCAGGGCATTAAACTTGAACCGGAAGAGTACTTCTACTCACAGTTCCGGTACGACCAATGGAAGGCGGTGAGGGACAGCGATGGTTATTCACTGGACCATACCAACCACCAGATAGAAGAGTTGATGAAAGACAAAAAATTTGGAACGGTAGGGGCCGTGGCCTGCGACAGCAAGGGTAATATAGCTGCCGCCACCAGCACAGGGGGCATGACCAATAAAAAATATGGCCGAGTTGGCGATAGCCCTATTATAGGTTCTGGCACTTATGCCAACAACCATACCTGTGCCATTAGTTGCACAGGGCATGGTGAGCTGTTCATCCGCAGCGTGGCAGCGTATGACGTAAGTTGCCTGATGGAGTACAAAGGCATGAGCCTGCAGGAAGCCATGGACGAAGTAGTAAACAAAAAATTAATGCTTATTGGCGGGGAGGGCGGCATGATTGGCATAGATGCTCACGGCAACTACGCCTTGGTCTTTAACAGTGCTGGCATGTACAGGGCAGCCCGGAAAAGCGATGGCACCCACGAAGTGAGTATTTATAAATAGCAACTCGACACCCAAAACCTTTTTTTCTGTTATTACACACAATATTGATATTCCTTTTTAAAATTCATTATTTTACACCCCATTCAAAGTTTACTGTACATTGCTGTATTTATTAATCCTGAACAATGCTGCTGTTCAGATATACGAATGCTTTAATCCAGATAAACTACCCTAACCCAATAAAACAATGCCAATGAAAGGATTACCGATTCAAAATATCCCTGAGAACATATTAAAGTACTACCAAAAACTGGAGGATGAGTACAACCGCAACCTGCAAGTGTACCAATCACTGTTTTATCAAAACCCTGAAGGCGTTTTTTCGCTTGACCTAGACGGCAAATTTACTGGCGCAAACGAGACAATTGCTACTAGAAGCGAATGCGACCAGGCAACGTTATTAAAAATGTCTTTTTCAGATTTTGTACAGCCCGATTACTTATCACGGGCACTTGCCCATTTTGAAGAAGCCAAGAAAGGAAAAATTGAAAGGTTTGAATTGAAAACAATTACTGCCAAAGGCAATGTGCTAGACATATCCGTAAAAAGCATGCCTATATATGTTGACAATGCCATAGTAGGCATTTATTGCATCGTTACCAATATCACCAATAAACTGAAAAAGGACAAGGAAATAAAAGAGGCAATTGAAAACTTAGAAAAAGCCAATATTGAGAAAAATAATATTTTAGAAAGTATTACCGAAGGCTTTTTTGCCATTGACAGCAACTGGAAGTTTTTGTACTGCAACAAAGTGGTGGAACGCATCCTGCGTATGGAGCACAAAAAAATTATTGGGCAATATTTCTGGGACTTGATAGACATGGGCAATGCCCCAATGCTGCTGGAAGAGTTTAGGAAAGCACTGGCACAGAAAACACGGGTAAACTTTGAAATGTATTACAAGCCATTTAATATGTGGTTGGAAGTTACAGCTTACCCTACCGACAATGGCCTGTCGAGCATTATAAAAGTTATTAATGAAGAAAAAAGGATAGAGCAACTATTCACGCTGGAAAAAGAGGCATTGGAACTAAATGCCAGCATAGACAATACAGCCGATACTGCCATTGAATATTTGATAGAGGGCTTACAAAAAATTCACCCCGATATGATTTGCAGTTTGTTGCATGTTAAAAACGGCTTATTGCACAATTGGCACGCACCTGATATACCTGCCGATTACCTTCAATTGATAGAAGGCACCCCTATTGGCATTAACCAAGGATCCTGTGGCACTTCGGCCTATTTAAAAGAGCGGGTAATTGTAGATGACATCGAAAATAATATTTTATGGGACAAATATAAAAACCTAGCACTACGCTTTGGTTTTAAAGCCTGTTGGTCAATACCACTTTTAGACAAGGGCAAATCTGCATTTGCAACTTTTAGTACCTATTTCAAAACAACCCGAATACCCACTGGGCCGGAGATGAACAGTTTTGAACGGATAGGCGACTTGCTTACAACCATTATAATTAATAAAAAAGCCGAGCAGGAGATATTGCTAAGCAAAGAGCGGTACGATATAGTAGCAAAGGCCACCAACGATGCGATTTGGGATTGCGATTTAAAAACACGAAGCGTTATTTGGAACAACGGCATCAGCTCTATTTTTGGATATAACCCTAGCGAGGTAGCCTATACAACAGAATGGGCACTAAGGCACATTCATATCGAAGATAGGCGTAGGGTAATTGACAAAATAACCTTTCAATTACAACAAAAAGAGAATACATTCAGTGATGAATTCAGGTGCCTTTGTGCAGATGGCAGTTATAAATACGTGCAAAACAAAGCATTTGTAATGAACGACCCCAAAACAGGCAAAGCTATCAGGATTATTGGGGCATTGCAAGACGTTACCATTCAAAAACAAACTGAGTTGAAACTATTGGAACTAAACGAGGCACTAAAGCTACGGGCAGACCAATTGGCTGTTTCCAACACAGAACTTGAGCGTTTTGCTTATGTAGCATCGCACGATTTGCAGGAGCCATTGCGTACCATTACCAGTTTCCTGCAATTGTTCAAGAAAAAATATGCTGGAAAAATTGACGAGACAGCCGATAATTATATCACTTTTGCCGTGGAAGGTGCAGACAGGATGAAGCAACTAATAATGGACATGTTGGAATACTCCAGGGTAAATACACAATTGAAGCTGAACGAAGAGGTAGATATGCACCAGGTAGTACGTGAAGTATTATTTAATTTTTCTGGCAAGATAAAGCTAAGCGGTGCTGTAATAGATGTTGCCGATAATTTGCCCATTATACATGCAGTAAAAACGCAAATGATGCAAATTTTTCAAAACCTAATCAGCAACGCCATAAAATACCAGAAAGTAGCAGTGCCACCTCATATCGTAATTGACGCAATTGAAAAAGAACAAGAATGGGAATTTTCTGTAAAAGACGATGGGATAGGCATAGACCCAAAGTTTTTTGATAAAATTTTCGTTATCTTCCAAAGGCTTCATAGCAAAACGCAGTATGCTGGCACTGGTATTGGCTTGGCTATTTGTAAAAAAATTGTTGAAAAACACCGTGGCCGCCTATGGGTAACATCCATCCCCCAAGAAGGTAGTACCTTTTATTTTACAATCCCTAAAAAGTAGCATTATTAGCAAAGTATTGAATCAAGGAACAGCATTTGCAACAATCATTCAAATCATTAATAAGTAGTATCATTGCCCTAAAAACAGGATATGGTTGAGCAGATAAACAAATCTCTTGATATTTTATTGGTGGAAGACAATGAAGGCGATATTGTTTTAACGATGGAAGCGTTGGCCGAGGTAACACTAAATAACCCTGTCTCGGTGGCAAGGGACGGGGAGCAAGCATTGGCATTCCTAAAAAAAGAAGCCCCTTACGAAGATACAGTTATGCCCAACCTTATATTATTAGATATAAACCTGCCAAGGGTAGATGGTATAGAGGTATTGCTGTTTATTAAAAAGCACCCTGCTTTGAAAAGGATACCCGTTATCATGCTTACCACTTCCAATTCAAAAAATGATATTAATGAGGCATATAGCAACCATGCAAATTTTTACATCACGAAACCCGTGGACCTTGATAGCTTTTTTGCATTGGTGCAAAGCATACAACTACATTGGACAAGCGTTATAAAACTTCCTGCTGATTGATGGATGATTATTTTTTACCACAAGGTACACAAGGGGGTAAGAAGCACAAGGAACACAAGGCGATTGGCATATTATTAAAGGCACAAAGCATTTAAAATCAAAATCTATTGCTGTTATATATTTTTAATATTCATTTTTAAATAGAACATCTGTGACAACCCTTATCAATATCTTAATAATAGAAGACAATGAAGTACACTTATACTTGCTCAACCAATACCTTACCCTTTCATCACTGAGGATAGGCACCATTTCACATGCTGCTTCTATTGACGAAGCACTCACCGTTTTAGATACAGAAGTACCCAATATCATTTTCCTAGACTTGTTTTTGCCCGACAGCGAAGGCTTGGAATCGTACACCATCATCCAAAATAAAATAAAGACGGCTGCTATCATTGTTATTTCCAGCTTGTCTGACATAAACACTACGCTGGAAGCCCTTGCTTTAGGGGCAGAAGATTATTTGGTAAAAGGCGAGTTTGACGACAGGATACTGGAAAAAACGGTACGCTATAGTATAGAGCGGAAAAAATCTGAAATACAGCTTCAAGCATCCGAGGCCAAGTACCGCCAGATTTTTTATAACAACCCCTCCCCTATGTATATTTATGATTTGGAAACATTAAACATACTGGAATGCAACGAGGCTGCCGTAAAAACCTACCAATATGCACGGGAAGAATTTACCAAGCTGAGTATATTGGATTTAAGGCCACCAGAATTGCGGGTTCACCCTGTAATTAACGACCCAAATGAATTAAAAAATTTGCTTTCTAACCCTTTGCCACATCAAAAGAAAAATGGGGATATAATCATGGTAGAAATTTCATTCTACCATATTGAAATGAACGAGAAGGTTGTAAGGCAGGTACAGATTAATGACGTAACCGAAAAAATAGAATTGCAAAAAGCCCTTACCGCCCAGCAGGAAGAAAAACAACGTTCCATTACTGCTGCCACCATCACAGCACAAGAAACAGAAAGGGCAGAACTAGGCCGGGAACTGCACGATAACATAAACCAAATTCTAGTAACGGCACTTTTATTCCTAGATAATGTGATTGTTACTCAAAAAATAGATTTTGAGCGCTTGAAATATATCAAGCAAATTATTTCAGAATCTATCAAAGAAATAAGGAAACTAACCAAAGGGCTAGTGCCGCCTGCCTTGGACAATATTGGGCTAGTACAGGCATTAGAAGGCGTACTAAGCAACCTAAGGGTACTTGACAATATGACCATTAATACTTCCTTTGCCGATTTTTCGGAAAACTTAATATCGGAAGATCAAAAGTTAATGATTTACAGGATAGCACAAGAGCAATTGAACAATATAGTTAAGCACTCGGGTGCTTCTGTCGTAGATATTTCATTGCAACTAAAAGATGAGAGTTTAGAACTGGCTATTAAAGACAATGGTAAAGGTTGCGACCTTACTGAAAAAAGAAATGGCGTTGGGCTGCAAAACATTAGTACCCGGGCGGCATTGCACCATGGCAAAGTATTCATCAATTCAGCCCCCAATCAAGGTTTCGAGTTGGCGGTGAATTTCCCGATTATGGATGAAGCGTAACTATCTAAATTTCAAATAATTAAACGTTTTAGATATATGGGCAAAGGACGGTTGGAAGCATTTAGCGATGGGGTAATAGCCATAATTATCACCATCATGGTGTTGGAAATGAAAGTGCCGCATGGCGATTCGTTGCAATCGTTGCAGCCTTTAATACCCGTGGCCATTAGCTATGTGCTGAGTTTTGTAAACGTGGGCATATATTGGAACAACCACCACCACATGCTGCAAGCTGCCAAGCACATCAACGGCAGTGTTTTGTGGGCTAATATACACCTGCTTTTCTGGCTATCCTTGTTCCCGTTTGTTTCGGGCTGGATGGGCGAAAACCATTTTGCCCCCATACCTGTTGCCTTGTATGGGGTAATTTCCCTAATGTCTGGCGTGGCATATTATATGCTTTCGCAATGCCTTATTGCAGTGCATGGCAAAAATTCCACCTTGGATATTGCTATTGGCAAAGATAAAAAAGGGATTGCCTCTGTAGTTTTAGATGGTTTAGGCATTGTGCTTAGCTTTATCAACCCGTACTTAGGTTTGTTCATGTATTTCTTGGTAGCTTGTATATGGTTTATACCAGATAGGCGCATTGAAGACAAACTAACGGAAACCGAAAAACTATAAGGCAACATCATTTGAAATTAATTTTTATGATTATCATCATAAATTATATTTGTTCATAGTATTACCTTTGTAAGGTTTACAACAAAAACCCGTATTGAGGGTTATATTTATGTACATTTTAATTATACAACAATGAAAACAAAGTTTTTAGTATTAACACTCGTTTTAGCAATAGCATCTTTTGCCGTGAATGCACAAACAGCTAAAACCGAAACAATCAAGGTATATGGCAACTGTGCTCAATGCAAAAGCCATATCCAAAAAGCAGCTAAGGCAGGTGGTGCTGCGGTAGCTACTTGGAATGTGGACACAAAAGTATTGTCAGTATCCTTCGATGCCACAAAAACTTCTTCCAAGAAAATACAGGACAAAATAGCCGAGGCAGGTTACGATACCCAAGATGCTACCGCCACAAAAGCAGCATACGAAAAGCTGGACGAATGCTGCCAGTATGATAGGAAGAAAGCAAAGGGTTAACTGTTGACCGCGTATCGTTAACCGAATGTAGGGGCGTATTGCATACGCCCCTACTGCATACGACCATTCGCTTTCTGAAAAAACATTTCTACCCTTTGTGGTAAAACTTTCGCTTAAATACAAATCTTTAATCATCAATTGAAAAAATTACTCCTCATATTATTTGCCGCAGCCTATATAGTGGCTGCATTGGGGGTAAACCTGCATTTCTTCTATTGCTGCGAAAAGCTATCAAGCGTTTCCATTTCACAGGCTCAGCCTGTTGATAATTGCGTGCATACCACTAAAAAAGGCTGCTGCACCAACAAAACGGTAAATATCAAACTCACTACCGACCAGGAAAAAGTAGTAGAAGTACACAACAACACCCCATTGGTATTCACCATACCCGCTAACAACTACTTTGCTGCCAACGATAATATTCAATGGCAAAAAACAACAATCCCTTCTTTACTCCCCCTTTCCCCACCCTGCTTCCCGTCGAGGCAAATATTGTTTTGCATTTTCAGGATATGATTTTTTGAATATTTCTGCCACGAAGGCACGAAGATTTAATGAAAAAGAAAGTAGCTGTTTTTCTTCTTTTTTCTTAGAGCTGCTTAGAGCCTTCGTGTCTTTGTGGCAAGCCCTTCGTGGCTACCTAAAAATTAATTCATCATTAATTCTGAAAACAATGAAACGATTATATTTCTTTTTTCTGTGCTTATTTGTGGCAACTATACCTGCAATAGCACAAAAGAAAAATGCCAAGACAGATACCCTAATGGTATATGGCAACTGCATACAATGCAAGGAACGCATTGAAAAAACACTCAACATCAATGGTATTTCCAAGGCCGATTGGGGTATTGACACCAAAATATTGACCGTAACATTCGATAGTACTAAGTTGAATATCCCCGCCATCCAGCAAAAGTTGGCAGCTGCAGGGCATGATAGTAAAACGGTAAAAGCTACAGAAGTTGCTTACAACAAGCTGCCTAGTTGCTGCAAATATGAAAGGGAACCTATTGCCTCAATACCAACCATCAACTCTGCTGCGACACAACATACAGTCAATACAAATAGCCTAATCACTGGTGTAGTGCTTCAGGAAACACAAAAAGGCAATATGCTGCCCATTGTCAATGCTACCGTTAGCCTGCTTGGCATGAACAACACGGTAGCCTCCGACAGCTTGGGTGTATTCCGCATAAAAAACAAAGATTTCCCAGCAAAAATAATCGTGCGTTATGTGGGCTTTATCCCCGATACGCTTTCTATTAACAATGCTTCAGACATTAAAGTAATCCTGAAAGACGACAAGACAAAAACCTTGAAGGAAGTTACGGTAACATCTGGCAGGCCATTTTCAGCTTATGTGTCCACGCTTAGCACGCTCAACACATTGAATATTGGCTCGAAAGAAATAGCAAAAGCAGCCTGCTGCAACCTGTCGGAAAGTTTCGAAACAACCCCCTCGGTAGATGTATCTTACAGCGATGCCGTAACTGGCGTGAAGCAAATACAGTTGCTGGGCCTGTCTGGCAACTATACCCAAATAACCACCGAAAACATCCCAGAAATACGTGGGCTTGCTGGTGCTTATGGGTTAACTTTCGTGCCTGGCCCTTGGTTGGAATCTGTACAGGTAACCAAAGGTACCGGCTCCGTGGCCAATGGCTATGAAAGCATTGCCGGGCAAATAAATATCGAGGAAAAAAAGCCAGACAAAGCCGAAAAATTATTGGTAAATGGCTACGCCAATATGCTGGGCAGGCTGGAAACAAGCGTAAACTATACCCAAAAATTAAACGATCGATGGGCTACTACGTTGCTTACGCACGCCAACATCACCAACACTAAAACCGATGACAATAAAGATGGCTTCCTAGATGTGCCAATAGGCCACCAGCTAAACCTCATCAACCGCTGGCGGTATATAGACAATAAGGGATTAATAGCACAATTTGGTATTAAGGCATTGGCAGACAAAAGGCAAGCAGGGGAAACGGACTTCAATCCCAACAATGACAAATTAACAACCAACAAATACGGCGTAGGCATTGATGTTGCCCAATACGAGGCTTTTGGCAAATTAGGCTATGTGTTTTCTGGAAAGAAATACAAAAGCATTGGCTTTATATTCTCTGCAAAAAATTATACCAACAATGCCTATTACGGCCTAACGAAATATGATGGCAGGCAAAGCTCGTTGTATGCCAATTTAATATACCAGTCCATCATAGGCACTACCGAGCATAAGTTTAGGACGGGGCTTAGTTTTAGCAACGACAACTACAACGAAACATTTGCCTCCACCATTTACAAAAGGGTAGAAACCGTACCTGGTGCTTTTTTTGAATATACGTTTACCCCTACCGATAAATTCACGGCTATACTTGGCTTGAGGGAAGATTACCACAACCAGTTTGGCTTTATTACTACGCCCCGCCTGCACCTGAAATATGATATTACCAAAACAACCAACCTTCGGTTTTCAGCAGGTTCCGGGTTTAGGGTAGCCAATATTTTTGCAGAGAATACAGGCCTTTTTGTAAGTAGTCGCCAATACAATATCCTGAATCCAACAAACAATTATGGCTATAGCCTAGACCCTGAAAAAGCGTGGAACTATGGCATCAACCTTTCCCAACAGTTTACGCTGAATAAACACAAAGGCGCTGTAAGCATTGATGCCTACCGTACAGATTTTAAAAACCAAGTAATAGCCGATGTGGATGCCAACCCACAGCAAATAAACTTTTACAACTTAAACGGAAAGTCATACTCCAATAGCGTGCAAGCAGAGGTAAACTACGAATTATTGCAGCGTTTTGACCTAAGGCTTGCCTACCGTTGGCTAGATGTGCAAACCACTTACCATGGCATATTGATGGAAAAGCCCCTCACCGCCCGCCACCGTGCTTTTGCAAACCTGGCTTACGAAACAGCCAACCATTTTAAGTTTGACTTTACCACCCAATGGTTTAGCAGCAAGCGTTTGCCCAACACGGCTGCCAACCCTGTGGGGTTGCAAATGCCCGCCAACTCCCCTGCTTACTTCCAGTTATCTGCCCAAATAACCAAGCAATGGGGCAAAACATGGGAACTGTATGTAGGTGGCGAAAACCTGGCCAATTACAAACAGGAGCAATTGTTTATAGACAACACCCACCCGTTCAGCCCGTATTTCGATGGCTCCATGGTTTGGGGTCCCGTAAACGGCAGGATGCTGTATGTGGGGGTAAGGTTTAAGGTATTGTAGGCAATCTAATTAGAGTAGCCACGAAGGCTCAAAGGATCGAAGCGGCACAAAGCTTTAAGGGAAGCAGAAAAGAAGCACTAAGAAAAATTATGTTATGAATACCTTTTAACCTTCTTTTGATTAGTGCTTCTTCTAAGTATAAAACCAGAAAAGGGTATCCCTTACTATGTTTTGGTATCTAACAGATCAGCAACTTCTTGTTGCAAAACAGGGATGTCTTTTACAAGTATTTTCCAAATTATCACATTATTTATGTTGTCATACGAGTGTATGATTTTATTTCTCAGGTCAACAATTAGCCTTGCATAAGAAAGCGGAATTGAAGGGTTTATTTTCAAAATTTTGCTAATGGCTTCACCTATAATTTCCAATTCCCGTTCTACTGCCCTTCTGCTCGTAATATTATTTATATACGCTTCAAAATTTCTTTTATAGTCAAGATGAACATCAATTAGGCTAATGGATACCTTTATATCGTTCAAAAGTTTTAGTTCATCAAGGCTCATACAATCCTAATTTTCTGGGTATTAATTTTTTGTATCAGGTAAGGGTTGGTTAATGTTTCCTCTGCCACCAAGTCTACTTCCTTGTGAAGCAAATCTTGCAAAGCGTAAAGCAAGCTAAAATAATCATTGGCATATTTTTCAAAGTGCGTGTTGGGTGGGAAACTGAACAAAAAATCAACATCGCTATCTGCATCCATCTTATTGATAGCGGCACTTCCAAAAACATAAGCACTAACAGCCCCATGCTTCGTAAAAAGCAACTTTATTTCTGCCAGGTTCTGTTCAATTATTTTTTCCATATTAAGCAAATCTACAAATCTTATGCTTTGTTCAAAAAACTTCATCACGATGAACAAGCATTTAAAATCCATTGCCATTCTTTACGAGGCTTGCAACCTCGTAGCCCTATACTGTTGATTACAGCAACAAAAGAATTGCCAATTTACTAAAAGTTGACAAATCATGGCCACGCAGCGACAGAACGGAGCGAAAGCTATGCGCACATGCGGTGCACTAGCAACACTATTTTTGGCGTGGACTAGCTGAGCGTTGCACCTAATTTTGGTAGTGTATTTTAATCCTGAATTTAAATTTTAGGTCTTTTTTGAAGCTAACTCATTGAAATTCATTGTTTTATGTTTTTTACAAGTGAGTGATTTGTGAGTGAAAAGTGAGTGAAAAATGAGTGATTCGTGAGTGATTTTTGAGTGGAAAGTGAGTGATTTGTGAGTGAAAAATGAGTGTTTTTTGAGCCTAAAATGAACATATTATTAATTTTTAGTTGTATATTAAATATAGTGGCATGAGGTCAACAACCATGGCTTGGGCAACTAGAGCGGTTGCCCTAACAGGGACAACGAGGCCACATATTGTAAAATTGGGAAAAATTTACGGGCTATTGAAAAAAACAATCCTATATGGGGGCATATTTCCCCCATGAATGCCCCAAAATTCCCCCATGGTGGGAGAATTTGAGTTATGAGTTATGGAGGCAGCGGTAGAACGAAAAGTTAGGTACGCGCTACAGGCGGTGCAACAGCAACAATGTTTTTGGCGTGGAGTAGCTGGGTGCCAGTTGTATGATCTTTATTTTTGGCAAATTGCAAAGCAAGCTTATTCGAGGATTGGGGAAATAGGATGATATTTAGGTGGTTGTTGCTTGGTTGATATTTTGTCATGCTTTTAAGTTGCATTTTTGAGCTATATGTCATTAAAATGCTTCCCAAATTTTTCCCAATGTGGGGAGGCTGGTGACGCTGCTACATTTGTTATAGGATCCACATACATTAGAAATGGTTTAGTGCCATCTTTGTATGTATGAAAAGGGAATTTAGAGTCTTTCTTTATTTCTCTTTTAAGTGATAAAAGTATTTTGGCAATTAAGTTTGCTGTCATGTCAATGAGCCAAACTGAAAAATGAGAAACTGTATAATCCTTAGATTCTTCACCATAATTTTTAAATGTTCGCCTTATTTTATTTGAGCAAATAAACCTAGCAAGAAGTTTCCCGGGTTCTATTCTGGACTCAAACGAATATTCATTTATATCACTTCTTTTATGAATGAGTTCAGACCGGTAGTCATATAGCCTTATGACAAACTCCTTATTTAAACTTTCAATTGTCCCTGCAATATCTCTTTTGGATAAGTCGTTCTGAGGGTCACGTGCAGACTTGCTGATTGATGTCCATTGAGGCGTTTTTTCTTTATCAGAAATGCAGAAGTTTATCAAAATACTGAGATAATCAAATATTGAAGCAAGATGAAATACTATACTGTCAAAGATTGCGGAAACTTCTTTTTCAGCGTATTCGAAATCTGGATGTTTTTTTGGATAAATTAAGGTTGTATATCTTTCAGGTTCATTTTTAATTCTTTTCTCAATTCTTTGTTCAATAAAATAGTGCTGTTTTAGCAATAATTGGTAATGAAATAGGGAGCTAAATAATCTGTATGTAACATTTTCTTTTAGCTCAAGTATTTTATGGTTTCCTCCCCAAATATTTTCAATGTGAAATCCATAGTCTAATGCTAAAGCAGTAAACCCTTCACGTAAATTTACTAGCTTTTCATCTGAGTCTGCAAACGTTTTGTTCCTGTCTAAGATATCAATAATCTCTTTCATTTGAAATATGAATAAAGGTGTAAAGTACAAAAGCATTTAAAATCATGACATCGGAGTGTCTGCAAATTTCATGATTTTTTCCTGTAGCAGATGAAATTCTATTTTCAATAATCACAAAAGGTCGTTTGCTTAGATTTCAACTGGCGCCAGTCTTCCGTAAGGATGGCTGGTGTCTAAATAATAAGCCAGTTTATAACTACCTTATGCTTCATTCTCCCCATCTTTTCGAGGTACGAGAAATCTAACCGAATATAAGCGAGTTGCTATTAATAGTTAGCTAGCGTTTGCAAATCAATAACAGCCTATATTCGGTTAGGCCTCTCCTAAGGTAGAAGTAACGGTGGCTGATAAGCGGGGTTTGATGAAAGCGAAGTTTTTTTACTAGCAGCCACTCTACTAGTTACCTACTGGCGCCAGTGTTCAGCGTTAGCTGGCCACTGGTGTCTCCCAAATAAGCCAGTTTGTAACTGGCGGTTGCAATATCTCTTCTCTGTCAGGCTTTTAGCTTAGTAGCCCTATGCTGTTTCCTATATCGCAACAAAAGGGTGCATAAAAGTTTTTCGCTACAGCCACCCGCATTTTGATAAATCTAAATGCTAATCCCATCGGGATTTTACGTTTATAGAAATCAAAAAGCCCGCTATCCTTCGACCCCTTCGGGGTCGCATGTGTGTTGTGTATCAACTGTTTTCTATAAACGTTTGATGCCGATGGCATCAGCCCAATCAAACAGATGTTCCAACTGGCGCCAGTGTTCAGCGATAGCTGGCCACTGGTGTCTTCCAAATAAGCCAGTTTGTAACTGGCGGTTGCAATAACCGCTGGCGCCAGTGTTCAGCGATAGCTGGCCACTGGTGCCTCCCAAATAAGCCAGTTTGTAACTGGCGGTTGCAATACCTCTCCCCGCTAGCGCACGAGCCTCAATAATCAATAGTCGCTGGCGCATCGCCTATGGTCTGCCCTTTCCCACTAGCGCCAGTGTTCAGCGATAGATGGCCACTGGTGTCTTCCAAATAAGCTAGTTTGTAACTGGCGGTTGCAATATCTCTTCTCTGTCACGCTTTTAGCTTAGTAGCCCTATGCTGTTTCCTATATCGCAACAAAAGGGTGCATAAAAGTTTTTCGCTACAGCCACCCGCATTTTGATAAATCTACACTAATCCCATCGGGATTTTACGTTTATAGAAATCAAAAAGCCCGCTATCCTTCGACCCCTTCGGGGTCGCATGTGTGTTGTGTATCAACTGTTTTCTATAAACGTTTGATGCCGATGGCATCAGCCCAATCAAACAGATGTTTTCATCCTATACAGTTAGCTTTGTACTAGCAAAGCGAAAAACTTTTATGCCCCGCTAGCGCACGTAAAACAATCGGGTTGTGCTGCCGCGTGCCTATGGCGCGTGTGCCTTCGCTAAGGCCGGCGCCAGTGTTCAGCGATAGATGGCCACTGGTGTCTCCTAAATAAGCCAGTTTGTAACTGGCGGTTGCAATATCTCCCCGCTAGAGCACGACTCTAAAAATAAAAGTAGTGTTGCTGGTGCATCGCCTATGGTCTGCCTCTCGCTCCGTTCCCCCGTCTTTTCGAGGCACGAGAAATCTAACCGGATATAAGCGGTTTTCTTTTAATAGTTAGCTAGCGTTTACAAATCAATAACAGCCTATATGTGGTTAGGCTTCTCCAAAGGTAGAATTAACGGTGGCTGATGAACTAGGTTTGATGAAAGCGAAGTTTTTTTACTAGCTTCATTGCTGTTATGCTTGTAGTCTCGTTGCACATAGATAGCTTAAAAAAACAGGTGCCAATATTTTGAAAAACAAGTAGCTTTATCAATTATAAAGAGATTAAACAACAACATAAATTAGCTTCTTAACAAATATGATACATCCTAATTTTCAGCCTAATATGCCCATTATAATTGATTTATTTAAAAGGCACAGCATAAAAAACGCTTATTTCTTTGGATCGGTACTCACCGATAAATTTAATGATAAAAGCGACTTGGATATTTTGATAAACTTTAAACCTGAAGTTACCGACCCTTTGCAAAAAGGCGAACTGATGTGGGATTTGCAATTTGCAATAGAAGATACGTTTAACAGAAAAGTAGATTTATTGCAGGAAACAACACCTAAAAACCCTTATTTCATCAAAGAGCTTCAAGAAACGAAAGAATTGATTTATGAACAATAAATATAACCAAGCCTTACAAACTATAAAAACTTGTATCGAGAATATTGAAACTTATATTGGCAGCCCCCAAATTTTTGAACACTATAATAGCAGCTTGATAACACAGCAAGCAGTGGAACGCAATTTGGAAATAATTGGCGAAGCCACCAAGCGTTTGCTGGACATAGACCCCAATATTACCATATCCAACACTAGGCCAATTATCAACGCAAGTAACAAAATAATTCATGGATACGATGAAATTGAAAACCCACAAATTTGGGGGATTATTATCAAGCATTTGCCTATTCTTAAGCAAGAAATAGAAGCACTATTGAACAATTAAATGTAGTTCTGCCAAGGTAACAAAAAACTGCTCTACAAGCCCCCATTGGCGCCGGTGTTCAGCGTTAGCTGGTCACTGGTGTCTCCCAAATAAGCCAGTTTGTAACTGGCGAATGCAATATATCTTCGCTGCAAGGCTTTTAGCTTAGTAGCCCTATGTTGTTGCTTAAAGCAACAAAACACCATGCTTTCAAAATTGATAAAAAGCCTTATTTTTGTGTGGCAAAAGTATTTAAGCAAAGTGTTTTACAAACCTAATGTTCTAGCGGCAGCATCGTAGTTCTTTTTTTACTAATATTAAGATAGTTGTAGTCCCAAAATTTGATCTTGCATTTATGGCTGTAAAATAGGCAAAAAATACGCACAAAATGAGCATAAAGTACGCATAAAATAGGCACAAATTACGCAGAAAATAAGCACAAAATAAGCACAAAACACGCACAAAAATTTGATGTTGTTGTTGATAATCAATGGCTTACAAGTTTGGCAACGATTTTTGAAAATAGAAACAAATTAAAAATCCCACAAAAATGGCAAAACTGAAACTATTTTAATAAAAAGCCCCATAAAAGTAATAGTATAAAAATTGTATAAGTGTCCTCGTTTTTACATCCCCATGCTTAGTCCCTTTCCAGTGCAAGAGTTTGTCGCTACCTTTATTTAACCCAGATTTAAAAATGGGGCGGATGGGATGTATGGTTCTGCTAAGGGGATTTTTTTTATTAAAAAAGGGGGAACTTTTATGCACCCTAAATTTATACATAATATTTGCTAACCTTTATAGGGCTTTGAACCCTATAAAGGTTAGCACCCGTAAACAAAAAAAGCAAAAGATGAGAAAAGCAATTTATCTACAAATACTATACTTATTTATAATCATTGCGGCTACAGCCCAAGCACCCCAATTGCCAATATACACAAAGGCAGACACACTAAGGGGCAGCAACAATGCAAACAGAGATTGGTGGGACGTGCTGAAATACGATATATCGGTTACCCCCAACCTTGATAATAAAACAATACACGGTGTTTGCACCATTACTTTTAAAGTAGTAAAACTAGGGTCGGTAATGCAAATAGACTTACAGGACACATTGGCAATCATTAGCACTAGCATTGTTAACGCTAACCGTATATTTCAAAAACACCCCAACATAACATTTCACAAAGAAGATGGCGTTTATTTATTGCAAACAGGTAACGCCCTTAGAAAAGACTCTATTTATGCCTTGAGGATTGTTTATAATGGTAAGCCACGGGAAGCAGTAAACCCACCATGGGATGGCGGATGGGTTTGGAAAAAAGATGCAAATGGCAAACCATGGGTTAGTGTTGCCTGCCAAGGGCTAGGTGCAAGTAGTTGGTACCCATGCAAAGACATACAAAGTGATGAGCCAGACAGCGGCGCTACGCTTAGCATCACCACGCCAGACAGCTTGGTTTCTGTTGGCAATGGCAGGATGGTTTATCAAAATACAATGGATAGAACCTGTACTAGCAAGTGGCAGGTTACAAACCCAATAAATAACTATACCATCATACCTTATATTGGCAAGTATGTAAACTTTACCGATACCCTGATGGGCGAAGGCGGCAAGCTAGACCTAAGTTATTGGGTTTTGGATTATAACCTAGAAAAAGCCAAGCTACAGTTTGACCAAGCAAAACCCATGCTCCATTGTTTTGAATACTGGTTTGGCAAATACCCTTTTTATGAGGACAGCTACAAGCTGGTGGAAGCCCCCTACCTAGGCATGGAACACCAGAGTGCCGTGGCTTACGGCAATGGGTACAAGAATGGCTACCATGGCCGTGACCTTAGTGGCTCTGGCTGGGGCCTGAAATGGGATTTTATAATAGTGCACGAAAGCGGGCATGAATGGTTTGCAAACAGCATTACCACCAAAGACATTGCCGATATGTGGGTACACGAAGGGTTTACCAATTATTCCGAAGTGCTATATACCGAATGGCTCTTTGGCAAAGAGGCAGGCAAAGATTATTGTGTAGGCATCCGCAAAAACATACTAAACGACAAGCCAATTATTGGCCCCTACGGCGTGAACAAGGAAGGCAGCAGCGATATGTATTACAAAGCCGCCAACACGATACAAAACATTAGGCATATTATTAATGACGATAGCCTTTTCAGGCAAATACTTCGGGGATTGAACAAGGAATTTTACCACCAAACTGTTACCACGCAGCAAATAGAAACCTATATTAGCCAACAGAGTGGCATCAACCTCCAAAAAGTATTTGACCAATATTTAAGGACAACCCAAGTGCCGGAACTGCATTACCATATTAATAAAGATCCATCTAGCATTACCCTAAATTGGGCAAACTGTGTTGATGGCTTCAACATGCCCATTACCATCCCATTATCTTCACTCACCATAAATATAGGTACAAACAAAACAACGGTAACCCTAACCGAAGAAGAAATGGGATGGTTTAATAAGAAAAACCTAGAAAGGGAATATTATATAGTGGTAATTAAGAATTAGGAATTACTACTTAAAAAGCAATAAGTAATGTAAGGCATTAGGTTTTTATGCTTATCTTGTATGATCCTTACGCTTACGACTTACGACTTACGACTTACGACTTACGACTTACGACTTACGACTTACGACTTACGAC
>NZ_JBKHKJ010000039.1:0-32785 GCF_046546515.1 Parasediminibacterium schistidii
AGGGGGCGTTTAGCCCCCTTTATACTACTTTTTTCTCAATTATTTTCTCGGACAACAGTGGTATAAAACATAAATTTTCTATATCAAAAAAAGGTCAGTGTATTAATTTACCTATAATCTATCAAATTTAGTTTTAAGCCAAAGCTACCATCACCACTATTGGTAGGTGACTGGTAGAAATAGAACAACATTTCTTTATAAATTAAGCCAACGCCCTTAGCATATACCTCTGTGGAATATGATTTACTAGGTATGGCAGTGTTGCTATCTGCAACTTGCTGGATTGTATAGGTGCTAGCAAAATTGCCTTTTAATACTGTATAAGGTTGATTTACTGAAATATACTGGTAGTCCCAGTTTGTATAATATGTAGTTCCAGGTATTATTATAGATAGAACTGAATCGGTATCAAAATACCTATTGCCCTTCCATGAAGTATTTAATGAAACAGGATTAACCAGCTTGATAAAACGCCTGTTAGACCCATCAACGTATTCTATTTTGTCTTTGTCGAAAGTGATATAGTTAGTTTCTATGTATTGATACGGCTGCCGGGCAAGTGTATCTGTTATATACCTGAAAATAGTATAGGAAGTCCTGCCCTGGTTATCCAAAAAAGAATTAACAACCGAATCTTTTAAAAGGTAATAAGCAGTAGTAAATATAAAATCTACCTTCCTTGAGCTATCCATCCTGTAAATAAAAACCTTGCCCACTTGCAAAGGATATAATTCTTTTATATCATCCAACACCAGCGATTCGGTTTGTTTTTTACAACCCATGATAAACAATAAAGAGAAAAAAAGAATTGAACAATATTTCATAATTCTATTTATACCACTGATTAAATGATTTGCATGATTTTGATGAGTGAAACCCTTATTTCGATTACTACCAATATGCAGCCCTAAGGTATGTACTACATTTCCATAATAATTTATGCGCTTGCCCAACAATTCCTAATTCCTAATTCTTAATTCTTAATTCTTAATTAAATAAGCGCTCCCCTTTGTATGATACCCCCACCTATAACATCGTTGCCTTCATAAAAAACAGCACTTTGCCCTGGAGCTATGCCTTTTACATGCTCATAAAAACGGATGTTCAAGCCATTATCCGTATTGTACAAATTGCTCAATGCCCCCTTGTCTTTGTAGCGTATTTTGGTTATGGCTTCCATGCCGTCAGTAACACCGTCGTATTTAATCCAGTTTACCTTGCCAACGGAAAGGTCGTTTTGCTCCAAGTCTGTCTCCTCTCCTAGCACAACAGTGTTTGTATCAGGATTAATTGAGGTTACATAAGCAGGCTTGCCCAATGCTATTTCCAAACCCTTTCTTTGCCCAATGGTATAAAAAGGATAACCTTTGTGCTGGCCAAGTTTTTTGCCTGTTTTATCTACAAACCATCCTCCGTTTACTTGTTCTTCTAGGCCATCTACTCGCCGTTTAAGGAAACCACGATAGTCATTGTCTGGCACAAAGCATATTTCGTAGCTCTCGCTTTTTTTGGCAAGTTCAGGGTAGCCCATGTCCATAGCCATTTGGCGTATCTCTGTTTTCCGGTATTTCCCCAATGGCATAATTGTGCGGCCTAGCAATTCCTGGTCTAGCCCCCACAGCACATAACTTTGGTCTTTTGTTTCGTCTAGCCCTTTGCTCATCACAAAACGGCCATTGGTATGCTGCCTTACTTCGGCATAATGGCCTGTGGCTATAAACTCGCAGCCTAGTGCATTGGCTCGCTTCAGCAATGCCTTCCATTTAATGTGCGTATTGCACATCACGCAAGGGTTTGGTGTACGCCCAGCCAAATATTCTTCTACAAAATTTTCAATTACAAAATCGCCAAACTCGTCTCTTATGTCCAATATAAAATGCGGGAAGCCGTGGTGCACAGCCGCCTGCCTTGCATCATTAAAGCTGTCTATATTGCAGCAGCCTGTTTCTTTGCTGCTTGCATTGCTGGTGGCATAGTCCCATGTTTTCATGGTGATGCCTATTACTTCATACCCCTCGTGGTGCAGCATTAGTGCCGTAACAGTACTGTCAATACCGCCACTCATTGCCACCAATACTTTTCCTTTTCTGCTCATTGTGTATTATTTTTAAGCAATTGCCAGCTAGGCTGGAATTGCTTTTTGCAAAAATAAACTTTGTAAGGGAGATTGGGCAATTATTGCCGTTACGAAAGGGGAAGTATTTATTCCAATGATTGAAAGATTTGTAGCTACTCAAGTTCAAAATAAATAAAAACCACATCTTTCCCTATTTTTGGGCGATATGCTTAAAGAGAAAAATAGCAATACGGGTATCGTGGCCATGGAAAGGCATATTATTTATTCCCAATACTTAGAAAGGGATGTGCTGATTGATATGTATTTGCCAAAAGTACTGCCAGCAAAGCCAAGCCTTTTGTTGATTAACGATGGGCAGGACTTGCCTACCATGCTTTTTCCTTTTGACAAAATGCTGCACGACTTAATAGACAAAAAACAAATAGAACCGCTTATTTGCGTGGGCATAAATTGCGGGGAGGAGAGAAAACTGGAGTATGGTACCGCATACAGCCCCAATTTCGAGGGATGGGGCAGCAAAGCAGGCTTGTATAGCAAATTTGTGTTTGACGAATTGTTGCCCTATATACGCAAAGCCTGCGACATTGCTTCTTTCAAAGACAAATCTTTTGCAGGTTTTAGCCTAGGTGGGTTAAGCGCATTGGATATTGTGTGGAACAATGCCAACGAGTTCAGCCGGGTGGGCGTGTTTAGTGGTAGCCTTTGGTGGAGGCGGAAAAGCTATGATGACGGCTATGATGACGAAAAAGACAGGCTAATGCACCTTCAAGTGCTGAAAGGGACATTTTACCCTTGGCTGCAATTTTTTATAGAATGCGGCACAAAGGACGAAACTGCCGACCGCAACAACAATGGTATTATAGACAGCATAGACGATGCCCTAGACTTGATAGTAGAGCTAAAAGCAAAGGGCTATACTGATGAGCATATACAATATTTACAAATTGAAGGTGGCAAACACGATGTGGCTACTTGGTGCAAGGCATTCCCTGCATTTTTGAAATGGGGCTGGGGTATTTAAAAAATAGCCACGAAGGCACTAAGACACAAAGAAGCACAAAGTTTTAAGGGAAGAAAAGAAAAAGAAAAATGACATTATCAGTACTTTCTTTTTCTTTGTGTTTCTTTGTGTTTTCGTGCCTTTGTGGCTAAAAAGCATATTTGCTTTTGCAATTAGCAACCTTCGTGCATCTACGTTCCTTTGTGCCTTCGTGGCAAAAAACAACTACTTAAACGCTTCCTCCACCACTTTGCCTACGCAGCCGCTAGGCATTTGCACATGCAGTAGTGCCGTAATGGTTGCTGCAATATCCGTCATATAAGTTTCCCTGTTGGTATGCCCTTGCTTGATGCCCCAGCCATAAAACAATAAAGGTATGTGTGCATCGTAAGGTGCCCACAAGCCATGCGTGGTGCCTGTGCTGCCATCTCCATGCCCCTCAATATAACCAGGCTTGAAAACAATTTGTATATCGCCACTACGGCTAGGATTGTAGCCATTGGCAAACATATCTTTCATCTTGGCATTTAAGGTTGTAACAGAAAGGTCTTTCAGCAGGAATGCTCTTTGTACCGCATCGTTTTGCTGCAAATAATTGATTATCCAATTACCAATGGATTTTTCATCGGCATTGGCGGAGTCAATGGCATTATGATTTAGGTAAACCTGATAATTCATAACGCCCAATACCGCTTTGCTTACCCCAAATTTTTCTTTTATCTTACTGCTCATTTCTTTGGAGGATAAGCCTCCTTCTGCTACCACGCCTCCCGGCAGGTTGTTTTCCTTCATAAAGCCTGGCACATGCGCCACGCCATGGTCGGCGGAAAGGAAAACCGTGTATTGGCCTTTGCCTACTTTTTCATCCAAATAATTGAAAAAGGTTGCCAAATCTTTATCTAGCCGCAAATAAGTATCTTCTGTTTCTAAAGAGTTGGGCCCAAAAGCATGGCCAACATAGTCTGTACTGGAAAAACTAACACAAAGCATGTCTGTTTCTATTCCTTTGCCTAGTTGCTCGTTATCAATCGCCGCTTCGGCCATTTGCATGGTCATGGTATTGCCAAAAGGCGTGGTAGCAATTGCTTGGTACGACTTGCCTTTGTATTTACTTAAATTATATGGAAACTTAGTTTGGCTATCGCCAAAAGGCTTGCTTTCATAAGGCTCTTCATCGGCTGTGCTTTGCGCATAGGTTGCCACGGGGTATAGTGTATTCCATCCATTGGTATAAAAGCTATCCACCAGTTTTTTTGCGTTGAATGCTTTAGCCCATTGTGGCAAGTCGTTCATGTAATAAGTACTCGTTATCCAGTTGCCAGTGGTTACATCATACCAATAAGCAGCATTGGCTTTATGGCCAGCAGGCAAAATAGACCCCCGGTCTTTCAATGCTACACCAATAACCTTGCTCCTGAAATTGGTTGCCAGCCTTATCTCGTCGCCAATGGTAGTAACCAGCATATTGCGTGGGCTTTGCTTGCCGTTCTTACTTTCGCTGCCATCATTGCCCACGGCAGCCACTGCATTGTCTTCGCTGCAATAAACTTTTTTCTGGGTGGCATTGTCTATCCAGTCGTTGCCCACAATGCCATGTATGGCTGGCACAGAGCCCGTGTAAATGCAGGTATGCCCAGCAGCAGTAACAGTGGGCGTATAAGGTATAAATGTATTCTCGCAACTAAACCCCTCCCCCATCAAACGCTTAAAACCGCCATTGCCATAACGGCCGTAGTAGCGGTAAAGGAAATCCCACCGCATTTGATCCACCACAATGCCCACTACCAATTTGGGGCGTGGCAGCGTAGTAGCTGTTTTTACAGGGGCAGCAGTTTTTTGTGCCATCCCATTTTGTAGGATAAATAACACTGTGAATGCTAAGAAAAGTTGTTTCATGCGGGTTTTATTAGGTGGCAAATGTAGAGCGTTTCAAATATGGATGCTTGTTTTAACAGATAGATAATAAGAGGCAAGTTTTTGCAAAAAATGGCTCATTACATAGTAAGGAAACCACCCCGGCCTACGGCCACCCCTCAAGAGGGGAATTGTGTAAGCATACTAGCTCTAAAGGGAGAAGGAAAGAGGGGAAAACGAAGGCCTAAGCAAAGATTTGAAATGGATTCCTTTCGTCATTTTTCGTGATTTATTTTTTTTCAAAACCTTTCTTTTTGCCTATAAATCATTGATATCCAGTTGTTTATATTTTTTTTAGCCTCATTTTTTATGATAATTTAAGTGAATTTTATGATAGTTTATTGATAATGGAATGATAGTTTTATGATAATAAACTAATAATTTATTGATAAGAAACTATTAAGATTTTGATGGTGATTATCATTTTCCCAAGCCAACCATCCGTTGCGAGGGTAAAGGCCAAGATGCCCTAGTTCCTTATTTAATGTAAAATTGGCATGAATAGGTATATAGTCCAAAATAAAAATCCTATATGGGGGAAATATGCCCCCATGAGCATCCAAAAATGCCCCCATATAGGATACTTGTTGAGCAGCAAACAGCAAGGCATTGACTTAGATTATTTCCTACTTCTACCAAACAGAAAACAACAAAAAACGGAATTTTGAAATGCACCCTCCTAAACTAGCTAATCTGCCATGGGTTCGTTGTTGGGCGGAGACAACAGCGAGGAGCGGAAGGAAGACCAACAAGAGGCATCCAAATTCCCCTCACGAGGGGTGCCCGAAGGGCGGGGTGGTTATAACCCATACTGTTCTATTATATAATCCTCTAATGCATTCATGCCAAATGTATATGTTGCAGTATATCTACTACCATTATCCTATATACTTTTAAGCCTAATGCAACCAAATATTCTTCCCTTTCTTTATCATACACTTCCTTGTTATTATGGCTTGACCCGTCTATTTCAATTACAAGCCCTAACTTTTTGGCATAGAAATCCACAATGTAATGGCCAATAATTCGCTGCCTATCAAAATCTATATTGTGGAATCCGCCCTTTGTTAATTGTTTCCAGAAAAGGACTTTTGGTAAGTTCTTGGCTTGCCGTAGGGCTTTCGCCCTTTCTTTTAAGTTGGGGTTATAAGGCAATTGAGGGATGATGTTTTGTTTTATAAAAACATTTCTGATGATGTAGTAATTGGACATGGTTTTTTTTTGATTGTGTTTTGCTAACCACCCCGGCCTATCGGCCACCCCTTGAGAGGGGAATTGGGGAACTGCTACTTTTTTCGTTTTGCTAATTAATTCAATAAGGTATAAAAATAAACGGATTTTGAAATTGTCAGCAACTAAATTCCCCTCTCGAGGGGTGCCCAAAGGGCGGGGTGGTTACTCCGCTACGATAACCCATCCAAAACATAAACACAATAATTCATTTTGGCAGGGTGCCTGCAAACAACAGCAGCCTACATTTCGGTTAGATTTCTCCTGCGAAGAAAAGGACGGGGAGACCGAAGCGAAGGCACACGCGGCACGCCGTGCGGCAGCAAACCCTAATTATTTCGGCTCGTGCGCTAGAGGGGATTGACTTGATCTAGGTGCTAAGAAGATTGGTGAAGAACGCCTTCCACACCTAAAACTGTTTTTTATTTGGCTGCTGAATAGCCCAATTTTGTTTTATAAGTTTGAAAAGTATTCTTTTGCGTAAATTTTCAACAACCAAGCCTGGGTTTTATATTATGAAACAATTATCCGCATGTGTAATTTTACTGCTTTGTTTTACAAACGTTTTTTCACAAAACACTTGCCCACCTAATATTGACTTTGAAACGGGTGACTTTAGCTCGTGGCAATGTTCTTTAGGAAAAACTTATGTAGAAAACGGAAAAAATGTAATCCAGTTAAATAACGCTCTGCCAACGCCTGACAGACATGAAATTATGTCTTCAAAAACAAAAATGGACCCCTATGGCAACTTTCCGGTTGTTTGCCCATTTGGTGGCAATTATTCAGTGAAATTGGGCAATGAAAATAATGGCTCAGAAGCAGAGGGTATTTCCTATACTTTTACCGTTCCTTCCACTGTAGATACTTTTACTTTTACTTATTTTTATTCAGTCGTTTTTCAGGATCCCGGACATGCCCTCTATGAACAACCAAGATTTTTTGTATCTGCCTATGAGGTAGCTACAGGAAATATTATTAATTGTGCGGCTTTTAACTATGTATCTACAAGTACTTTACCTGGTTTTTACCATTCGAAAACAAACGATGGTGTGCTATATAAAAACTGGACTCCTGTATCGCTTCAATTTGCAGGTTTGATGGGTAAGGAGGTAAGGCTTGAGTTTAAAAATGCCGATTGCACCCTTGGTGGCCACTTTGGTTATTCTTACCTTGATGTAGCTAGCGGCTGTACTAATATTTTGGCAACCGCTCCCTACTGCATACAGACAAACAGTCTTACATTAAATGCCCCTTATGGATTTCAATATTATACTTGGTACAATAACAACTACACACAGGTTATGGGAAACACTCAAACCCTTACCTTATCTCCGCCACCTGTAAATACAGGTTCTTTTTGGGTTGATGTGATTCCTTATCCCGGTTTTGGTTGTAGAGATACATTTGAAGCCAAAGTGCACCCACTTTCTATTCCGCCATTGCCTAGTTGTTCCTCCGATTTTTATTTCTGTAAAAATCAGCAGAATGCAACCGTAGACGCTGTTGCTGATAGTGGGAATGTTTTTGTGTGGTATGCTAATGATACTACTACTACTGTAGGCAGCGAATACCCACCAGTTATAAATACCAGTGTGGCTGGCGATTTCATTTATTATGTTGCTCAAAAACAGTTGTTTGGGTGTGAGGGCTTTCATAAAAAAGTGGTTGTGCATGTGGTAGGTTTTTCAAACAGTTCAATTACCGTTAATTCCGTATCCCAATGTTTAAGTGCTAATAGATTTGACTTTACAAGTACAGCAAGCAGTAATATTAATATAACTTATCGGTGGCAGTTTGGCGATGGCGATACGCTGTTAACCCAACTGGACAGTACGGTTAGCCATAATTACAATAGGGCTGGAACTTTTTATGTGGTATTGCGGGCTAACTATTTTAATAAATGCATCTCCTTTCAAAATATTCCAGTTAATGTAGTGCCTGCGCCAATTGCTGATTTTAGATATAATGCGCCAGTTTGTGAAAATCAAACAGCAATAAACTTCCAAGACAATTCTTATGTTACCAGTTATACATCAAATATTAAAAGCTGGATATGGAATATTAACGGGCAGTTTTCCTTCAATCGAATTCCTTTATCATATATACCCGCAAACGATAGCCCTATTACTGTAAAATTGATTGTAAAAACAACTGAAGGCTGTCCGTCCGATACCACAACAAAAGTGATAGCAGTACAACATAAGCCGAAGGCTTTTTTTAGTTTCCCTTCTATTTTGTGCTCATCTGAAACAATAGCCTTTAGCGATAAATCGTTTTTTGATGCTAATGTTAATAATGAAAAGGTGATTAAATGGAATTGGGCAATCAATAATAAAAACATTAATACTGCCAATAATATTCAGTTTGCTTTTGATACGGGATTTAATAAAATAAGTTTGAATGTTGAGAGTAACTATGGTTGTAAGAGTAAGGTATATGATACAACCATTTATATAAACAGGAAGCCATTCCTGTCAGTTTCGCTAAATGACTCCTGCATAAATAAAATAATTCAGTACACAGCAATAGACAGTTTCAAAGTAGCGAATAGTTGGTACTGGAACTTCAATACCAGCTACTATTCCGCACCTAATATTGTTACAAAAATTTTTTACAACCCTGATGATCATCCTTTTTCTATTATAGCAAAAACGGTTAAACAATGCAGCGATACGATTGATAGATATTTTCATATTTATGATAACATTGCCTTCGCAGGATATGATACCCTGGTTGCAAACGCTCAGCCAGTTTATCTAAACGCAAATGGGTATGCAGGAACTACCTATTCTTGGCAACCTTCAACAGGCTTGAATAAAGATGGTGTTGAAAATCCTATTGCAACTTACGACCACGATGTGCAATACAAGTTGCATAGTGTTACTAAAGAAGGTTGTGAAAGAGATAGCAAAATATTAATTAAGCGGTGGGCAGGTCCGGCACTTTATGTTGCCACAGCATTTACACCAAACAACGATGGTCTTAATGATGTGCTTCATGTTTTTCCTGTAGGAATAAAACTGTTCGAGCATTTCTCCATTTACAACAGACTCGGCAATTTAGTCTTCACAACAACTGATGTTTCAAAGGGGTGGGATGGTAGATACAAAGGGGTGATGCTGGAGAACGAAACTTTTGTGGCTGTAGCAGAAGCTATTGACTACAATGGAAATCCTTTGATGTATAAAGGAACGGTTATGTTAATTAGATAAAGCCTATATCGGGGGAATATGCCCCCATGAGCATCCAAAAATGCCCCCATATAGGATACTTGTTGAGCAGTAAACAGCAAGGCATTGACTTAGATTATTTCCTCTTTCTACCAACAAGAAAACAACAAAAAACGGAATTTTAAAATGCACTTTCTGAACTAGCTAATGTGCCATCAGTTTGTTGTTGGTCGGAGGTATAACAACGGCGAAGAATGGAGCGAAGTCCAACAAGGGTACAAAAGGCACAGTTTATTGGCGATGCGTTAGTGACTTTTGATTGGGTTGGTTTATGGGGTGGTGGGGATTAGGAAATCCCTTTTATTTGTTTAGCCGAGATGCCCTTCGAAACATCTCGCCCAGCCAGTTTAATTTTAGCATTGGGTATCCTTTTTAATGGGTATTTCAAATCTTCGCTAATTTTAGTCTTTTCTTAAAACATTTAAACCCAACTCAAGTCATCCGTAACTGATAAAGCAAATCAAGAGATTTATAAACGCTGCGACGTAGCCGGGAGACTTGCCAAGCGAGGAAATCTTGTCAATTATGAATCATTGAATGGGCAAAGTTTTACATATAATCCTGTTTTGACAATTGGTTCAGCACCAACAATAATTGTAAATCAATTCAACGGTACAAAAAATACTCAATTATTGAAATATAGATTTTAAATGGGCATACACAAAATATTTCATAGTCCAAGGGAGTATCTCATACCAAATTTTTGTTTTGAGAAGAAGTTTTCAAAATATCTGTTTTTGGAAAGTAATATGTTAAACAGCGAAAAAGAAAATTCTGAACTGTTTTTTCAATTGTTAAATTGCTTATGTGAAATAATCAATAATAGATACTTGGGAACAAAGTGGGTACTATTAATACCTTTTGATCAGGTATGGAATTTTACTGGGTATCATAAGGTTAATGAAAGTAATCAATTCTACAACAATATAGATTTAATTAAAAAGGAATTAACGTATCATCGGTCTATTGAAGAATTAAGTGATTATTTTGAAATATTTTGTTCAAACATGAGTAAAAAAAATGGAACATTTAGATTTCAATTCAATCAGCTAGTTCCAATATTTTGGTTGGCATTCGAAGATAAAATAGCTATTTATGCGAGTAACAATGAAGAAGTAATCATAATAGGAATTGATACCGAAAGTGATTTAAGGGAAATAACAAATGATATAAATTTAAAACCTTTTCTGTATGATTCAAGTGATGAGTATTTGGATTTCTGGAAACAATTAGTCTCTGGTAGAATATCGAGGGATAAAATCACAACGTTTGAAAATTTTTTTCGTTCGAATGATATAATTTAAGAAAACGACTACCTATATGTATATGTAAGCAACGGAGAGCGACCAGCCTGTTTATTTTGATATCTCCTAGATAGCGCACGAGCCTTAATAATCAACGGTCGCTTGCGCATCGCCTTTGGCGTGTGCCTTTCCCCGCTAGGGTACAACTCTAAAAATAAAAGTAATGTTGCTGGTGCATTGCCTTTGGCGTGTACCCTTCGCTTCGTTCTCCACGTCATTGTAAGGCACTCCGCTTGAGCTAGTGTTCTGCGCAGCAGGCCACTCGTTCCCTTTAAATTAGCCAGTTTGTAACTGGCAGGCTCAGCTTGGCGTAGACTCCTGTCTACGTCACAATGTTTGCAAATCTCTCGATTTGCGCATCCCTGCTAGTCCACATGAAACCTAGTTTTGATATAATCCGCAACTTCCCGAAAGTTTAAACTTTCGGGAAGTTTGGTTTTAGAAGTATAAGATGGAACACAAGAAACCTAATTATTTTACCGCAGCACAATGCCAGCCAAAGGTGGCAGGTTTACTTGCAGCTTAAAGCATTTAGTGGGTTCATCTACCAATAGGCCAATTATAACTTTTTCAAAATACTAATATATTTAGTTTATCTTCGTTCAATATTTAGCTTAAAGATGGAGACAATACAGCCCAAGCTAAATTGTAGTTCTTTTTTTACTAATATTAAAATAGTTGTAGTGCCAAAATTTGGTATTGCGTTTATGGCTTTAAAATACGCACAAATTATTCAAAAATAAGCATAAAACACGCACAAAATATGCATAAATCACTCAAAAAGTATGCACAAAATAAGCACCTTTTACGCATAATTTTTTTTCGATATTGTTGATAATCAATGGCTTAAATGAATGAAGGCGATTTTTGAAAAATATACAAACAAGAAAGAAGCCCTAAAAAAGGCAAAACTGAAACTATTTTAATAAAAACCCCGCTCGGCTAGTCTTGAGGTCATGGAAAAACGATTAACCATTGATAAAGTAAACATTATTGAGGGTAGAAAATAGGCAAAATGGCAAACAAACTTTATAGCATAGAGGCCAGTTTAAGAGCCTTGGGCAAGCGTGATGATTAGCTAGCTTTGTTTGGTTTAATATAAAATTAAAACAATGGAAAATAACGAAACTGGTTTACAATTCTATTCAAATTTCGTGTTATTTAAAACCGAAGATGGCAAGGTAAATATTGATGTTTTTTTTAAAGACGACACCGTTTGGCTTAGCCAAAAACTTATTGCCGAACTATTTGAAAAAGGCAGGAGTACCATCACGGAGCATTTAACCCAGATATTTGCCGATGGGGAATTGGACGAAAATTTGGTATGTCGGAATTTCCGACTTACCACTCCGCATGGAGCTATTGAAGGAAAAACGCAAGAAAAAGAAGTTAAATACTATAATCTTAGCGCTATTGTAGCTGTTGGTTACCGAGTAAATTCACACCGTGCCATAATGTTCCGTAAATGGGCAACAAGTATATTGCACGAATATATTGTAAAAGGCTTTGCCATGGACGATGAACGGCTAAAGCAAGGCAAGCATTTTGGCCAAGACTATTTTGACGAAATGCTGGAAAGGGTTCGTGAAATTCGCTTGAGCGAACGTAGGCTTTACCAAAAAATTACAGACATCTACGCCCTTTCGGCCGACTATGACAGCAAGGCGAATATTACCAAGCAATTCTATGCCTCGGTACAAAACAAATTGCATTGGGCTATAACAGGCAAAACAGCTGCAGAAATAATATATACAGCAGCAGATGCAACAAAAGCGTACATGGGGCTTAAATCGTGGAAACAAGCACCCAACGGTAAAATACTAAAAATTGATGTAACCATTGCCAAAAACTATCTAAGCGAACAACACATAAAGGCATTGGAAAGAATTGTTTCAGCATACCTCGACCTTGCAGAAACCAGGGCTACAAATAGGCAAGTAATGAACATGAAAGACTGGGAAGTTTTTCTTGTAAAATTTTTAGAATTATCAGATTCTCCAATCCTAACCGACAATGGCAAAATAACCATGCTCGAAGCCAAATTAAAAGCCGAAGCCGAATATGATAAATTTAGAGTTGTACAAGACACTAACTACGAAAGTGATTTTGACAGGGAAATTAAAAAATTAAAACCGTGAATTACCGGCAAAGATGTTCCAAAGGGCATCTCGCCTAAACAGATAATGGAGATTTCCAATCCCACTCCTTAACCCAATAAAAAGTTACTGACACATGGCCAATAACCAGTACCTTTTGGCAAACAATGCAAATGTTTCCAATTTCTAAAAAACTTATCTTTGTACCAGAATTATAACTGATACAAAATTATTTACAAGCTAATATATCGGCAGATGCATCGAAGTTCTTTTTTTATTAATATTAAAATAGTTGTAGTGCCAAAATAGGGTTTTGTTTTATGGGCATAAAATCACTTACTTTTTCTCACAAATCACTCATAAAATACGCACAAATCACTCAAAAAGTACGCACAAATCACTCACAAAACACTCATAATTTTTTTTCGATATTGTTGATAATCAATGGTTTAATTGAGCGAAGGCGATTTTTGAAAAACACACAAACAAGAAAAAAGCCCGAAAAAACGCAAAACTGAAACTATTTTAATAAAAAAACAGACAAAATGGATATTATAAAAATTATGCAAGGGTTTTCGTTTTGCCTTTCGCTAAGGTCGTTCTCACTGCTTGAGTCCACATGAAACTTAGTGATGGCATAAAACCCAATAATAAGTGGTTGCTAGTGCAAGGCTGTTTTATGGATGTCTTTGCTTCGTTCTCCCTGCTCTTGTCGAGGCAGGAGAAATCTAACTGTATGTAATAGTTTACTATTTTGTATTGACAACCCAAGGAGTGCTGTACCCAACTAGGCCTATAATGCAAATTCTTAATATATTATTTACAATAGTAATCAACCTCTTGGGCATTTCTTAGGCAACCAAAACAGGTTATCAACAAATAATGCCATCTATCAAAATATATTTTTTTATTAGCAAGAAATACCCATTTTTGTTTTTTATTTACCATTTATTTTACGTTACAAAAATGAATACAATATTTATTAAATCTGTTGCGAAGAAAAGTGTAAATATCTCGGCTCCCCTTTTTATGGGTATAAGTATGCTATTACTAACTTCATCATCGGCGTTAGCAGATGGCCCCAAAATAAGGTATGTTAGTCCATCCTCCTCTGGGAAAGGTGATGGATCTTCTTGGGCAAATGCGTGTTCAGATTTGCATAAAATTATCAATGCCTCTTCCAATGGCGACCAAGTTTGGATATCCGCCGCTGCTCACAAGCCAACATATTACAATGCTGTAAAATCCTCGGCGGCAAAATCTGGCGTTAAAAGTTACCTTTTAAAAATGTGCTCTATCGCAATGCCCTCACCGTCCAATTGTATATTATTTGACCCCATGAAGGAAGTGCGTATCCCTTCCTATAACTTCCCATTGCTTAGGCCAATGACAAAGCAAGATCCGGAATCGTATCTAGTTATTCAAATTATTTAATAAATCAACATTATTTCACTTAAAAGCAGGATGAAATTGCTGCAAGGTGCTACGCAGGTAGTCCCTGTCGAGATGCGTATATATTTCAGTAGTGGTAATGCTTTCATGCCCTAGCATTTCTTGCACTGCCCTTAGGTCTGCCCCACCCTCTACCAAATGCGTTGCAAATGAATGCCTGAACGTATGCGGCGAAATGCTCTTGGTTATATTTGCTTTTGCGGCTAAGTCCTTTATAATATAAAATATCATCACTCTGGACAAGGTTTGGCCACGGTTGTTTAAAAACAAAATATCTTCAAAATTCTTTTTTTCAGGCTGTTGGTTTCGGGTGGTTTCACAGTATAGCTGTATATATTTGATAGCATCCCTTCCAATGGGTACTAGCCTTTCTTTATCCCCCTTCCCAATTACCCTTATATAGCCTTCGTCAAAAAAAAGGCAGCTAATACGCAAATTTACTGTTTCGGTTACCCGTAGCCCACAGCTATACATGATTTCTAATATGGCTTTGTTGCGGGTTCCTTCTGGCTTGCTAAGGTCTATTGCGGCAATGATGTTCTCTATTTCCTGGAAACTAAGCGTGTCGGGCAGGTGGCGTTGTGTTTTCGGGGCTTCCAGCAGGGTTGAAGGGTCTTTTTTGGCAATGTCCTCCTGCAAGCAAAATTTATAAAACCCCCTGATACCTGAGATAATCCTAGCCTGCGATGTTGCCGTCATGCCTAGCTCTGCAACCCATTTTATGAACCCTTGCAAATCTTTGAGCAGTATATCGGCTGGTGCTTTTAGCATGTTGGCTGCAAGCAGGTATTCGGTCAATTTTTCCACGTCTCGCATATAAGCCTCAACAGAATTGTCGCTCAACGATTTTTCTAGCTGGAGGTATGCTTTAAACCCTTTTTTATAACTTTCCCACATGGAGTTGTGATTAAATGATTTGGGCAATTTTTCCATATAAGCACATTTCTTTTCACCACATAGATACATAGTAAAAACAATGATTGGAAATTGATGCTACCCTTCTGTTTCAGCCATGTCCATCACAATATGCCATTCATCTTCTGTAACTGGCTGAACAGATAAACGCCCCAAACGTACCAATGCCATTTGGCTTAAGCTTGGGTTTGCTTTTACTTGTGCCAATGTTACAGGCTTGTTTAATTTTTTATAGGGTGCTACATCTACTACTACCCAGGCTGGATCTGTCGTGGTAGGGTCTTGGTATGCTTCTTTTACCAATTTGGCTATGCCAACAATTTCCATGCCTTCATTGCTATGGTACCAGAACAACAAATCGCCTTCTTTCATTGCTTTTAGGTTGTTGCGTGCTTGGTAGTTGCGCACGCCATCCCAAAATGTACGTCCCTCTTGCTGGAATTTTTCCCAGCTATACTTGAAAGGTTCAGATTTAATAAGCCAATAAGCCATTTTTTAATGATGAATTATGAGTTATGAATTTAAACTATTTACTACCATAAAAAAGAGGCTGCCTCAAAAGTAATTTTTTGAGGCAGCCTCTTTCAAGGAATATAAAAATGTATTTATGCCACTGCCACTAACGCATTCGCTTTTTTAGCTAATTTGCTTTTCAAGTTAGCAGCTTTATTTTTGTGGATAATACCACGCTTAGCCAACTTATCAATCATAGATGCAACACTAGGCAATTTTTCCGAAAAACCAGTACCATCGGTAACTGTTTTCAAATCACGTATTGCATTACGCGTTGTTTTTCCATAATAACGGTTACTGTCCCTGCGTTTTGCTGCCTGCCTTGTATCTTTCTTGGTAGCTTTATGATTTGCCATGTATTATTTTTTTTAAGTGTGCAAATGTAGGGATATTTTTTCGTTATTTAAAATAAAAAATAGTTTGTTTCCTTTATGCTCTCTCATTGCCTCAAACTTGGTGTTGCAAAAGCTGCAAAAAGAAAATAAATAAAAAGGCGGGCTAGATATTCCAGGAAGGTTTTCACCTTAAAAAAAAGGATAAATCTATTGTTACTTATACTCAAAACGTAAAAGATGTGGAAAACTAGGTTTATTTCTAAAATCAATACACGATATTTGCCATCATTTTAAAAACTGAAGAACAATAAGGCACAATGAAAGATTTTTCGTACATCACCAACTCGCATCCGGGGTATATAGAAAGCCTGTATAAAGACTTTTTGAAAGACCCAGCTACAATTGATGCAGACATCAGGAAGTTTTTTGAAGGCTTTGATTTTGCAGTTGCCAATGGCAGCGCAGTAGCAAACGGGGTCAGTGGGGTTGCTGTGCCTGATGATATAGACTGGATGAAAGAGATAAGGATTTACCGTCTTATTCTTGGTTATAGGAACAAAGGGCATTTACTGGCTAAGACAAACCCTATACGTGAGCGTAAAGATAGGGGCGCCAACCTTGACTTGACTTTTTTTGGCCTTTCTGAAGCAGATTTAGAAAAAACGTTTCATGCAGGCAATATCATAGGCCTCGGCAGCACTACTTTAAAAAATATACTAGCCCACCTGCAAAAGGTTTATGCAACCCATGTAGGGGTAGAATTCAAATATATAAGTGACCAAACAAAAGTAGATTGGATAACCAAGGAAATGGAGAAAGATTTCGCTACTCCCCTTTCGCTGGACAAAAAGAAAAGGATATTAGAAAAACTGAACCAAGGGGTGATGTTTGAGAAGTTTTTGCACACCAAATATATCGGGCAAAAACGTTTCTCGCTCGAAGGTGGCGAAACAACTATTGCCGCCTTGGATGAAATTATTACCACTGCTGCCGACAATGATGTGCAGGAAGTAGTAATAGGGATGGCCCACAGAGGTAGATTAAATATTCTTGCCAATATTTTAGGTAAAACTTATGAGCAGATATTTAGCGAATTTGAAGGCACTGCGGTAATGGACCAGACCATGGGCAGTGGCGATGTGAAGTACCACATGGGTTTTGGCAGCGAAGTGGTAACCCCACATGACAAAACCATACATTTGAAATTGATGCCAAACCCTTCGCACCTAGAAGCAGTAGACCCTGTTGTGGTAGGTTTTGCCAGGGCAAAGGCAGACGTGTTATACAATAGCGATTTCGACAAAATATTACCTATATTGATACACGGCGATGCCTCCGTGGCAGGGCAAGGCATAGTATATGAAGTATTGCAAATGAGCAATCTTGACGGTTATTATACTGGCGGCACCATACACTTTGTTATCAATAATCAAATTGGCTTTACAACCGATTTTGAAGATGCCCGTACAGCGGATTATTGCACGTCCGTGGCTTCAATGGTGCAGGCACCTGTTCTGCATGTAAACGGCGATGATGCCGAAGCCGTAGTAAAGTGCGCATCTATTGCAGCAAGGTATAGGCAGGAGTTTAACAAAGATATTTTTATAGACATGGTGTGCTATCGCAAGCATGGCCACAACGAAGGCGACGACCCCAAATATACCCAGCCACAGTTGTATGCACTGATTGACAAGCACGCCAACCCAAGGGAACAATATGTACAATACCTGATGGAAAACGGCGAGCCAGATGCTCAAGTGCTGGCAAAGGAAATGGAAAAGAAATTCTGGGAAGACTTGCAGGAAAGGCTAGATGAAGTAAAACAATCGCCCCTCCCCTACAAGTACCAGCCACCAGAATTGGTTTGGAAAAGCCTTTCAAAAGCAAAAGCAGAGAATTTGGAATCATCGCCAGAGACAGCCATCAGCAGCGAAACTGCCAAATTGCTGTTTGATGGCTTGATGAAATGGCCGGGTGATTTCAAACCTCTGAAAAAGGTGGAGAAATTAATCCAAGAAAAAATTAAATTATTAGAAACAGAACAAAAAATAGATTGGGCCACGGGGGAATTGATGGCTTATGGCTCGTTATTGCTGGAAGGCAATATAGTAAGGATGAGTGGGCAAGACGTGCAAAGAGGCACTTTTAGCCACCGCCACGCTGTTTTACGGGACGAGGAAACCAATGAAGGCTACAACAGGCTAAACCATTTTAATGAAACACAAGCAAAGTTCAGGGTATATAATTCTTTACTAAGCGAATATGGCGTGCTTGGTTTTGAATATGGCTATGCCATGGCAAACCCAAATGCGCTTGTAATATGGGAAGCACAGTTTGGCGATTTTTGCAATGGTGCCCAAACCATGATTGACCAGTTTATAGCTGCCGGGGAGCAAAAATGGCAACGGATGAATGGCGTAGTAATGCTGCTTCCACATGGCTACGAAGGCCAAGGCCCAGAACATAGCAGTGCAAGGCTGGAACGCTTCTTGCAAATGTGTGCAGAGCTGAACATGGTAATAACCAATGTAACCACAGCCGCCAATTTGTTCCATGTGCTAAGGAGGCAACTGGTTTGGAATTTCAGGAAGCCTTTGATTAACTTCTCGCCAAAGGCCAATTTGCGCAACCCAGGCACATTTAGCCACATCAGCGAATTTTCGGAAGGCGGGTTTAAAGAAGTAATAGACGACCAGTTTGTGGCAGAAGACATAAGTGCCGTGAAAAAAGTATTGCTTTGCAGCGGCAAACTGTATTTTGAACTGGCAGACAAGCAACAAAAAGAATCTAGGAAAGATATAGCCATCATCCGCTTGGAACAGCTTTACCCATTGCCTACAAAACAATTAGATGCTTTATATAAAAAATACGGCAGGGCTATGTGGTTCTGGGTACAAGAGGAGCCATTGAACATGGGGGCTGCATCGTTCCTGCAAATGAATTTAAAAGCCATCAACTTTGGTGTTATCAGCCGCAATGCTAGTGCTTCCACAGCCACGGGCTATGCTAAGGTACATGCCAAAGAACAAGCGGAGATTATTGGCATGGCGTTTAATATTTAAAAGTGCGTCTTTGCCACAAAGACTCAAAGCAGCACCAAGAAAAAAAATTTTGATAACAAAATATTCTTTTTTTCTTTTATTATCTTCCTTAATTCCTTTGTGTTACTTTGAGTCTTTGTGCCATTGTGGCAAATATCAACTGATTAGTAACAAGTAATTTTATGGACGCTAAAACGCAACATATTATTGACGAAGTAAAAAAAGTAGTTTTGTCTTTTGACGAAAACAGCAAGTTGGTATTGTTTGGTTCCCGGGCAAGGGGCGATTTCCATGAAGAAAGCGACTGGGATTTTTTGATGCTTACTTCTTTAGATGCTGGTTGGGGCTTAAGAATGAATATATCGGATAAAATATTTAAAATAGAATTGGAAGAAAACACTTGCATACAGGTGATGGTGAGGAATGAAAAAGAATGGGAAGAAGGCTTGTACACGGTGATGCCTATTTATAAAAACATAAAAAACGAAGGCATTACTTTATGAATTAACCAAATAATAAAAACACAGTAAACATAAGAAACAACATTTTATGATTGATATTAAAGTACCCGCAGTAGGCGAATCGATTAGCGAAGTTACCCTTCTGAAATGGACAAAAAAAGAAGGGCAATATGTAGATCGCGACGACATTATTGCAGAATTGGAAAGTGAAAAAGCCACTTTTGAGGTAAATGCTGAAAAAGCAGGCGTATTGAAGTATTTAGCGAATGAAGGCGACACCATCTTGATTGGCTCTATACTTGCACAGATTGACGAAACAGCAACCAAGCCAGATGCAACAGCGGCTCCTGCAAAAGCAGCACCAGCCCCTATTGCTGCTCCAGTTGCTACTAGCCCTATCGCACCTGTTGCCCCTGCGGCAGCCGATGTAAAAGCATCGCCAGTGGCTTCTGCTATTATTGCTGACAAAAAAGTAGATACAGCCTCTATCACCCCGTCTGGTGCTGGTGGCAAAATAATGAAAAGCGATGTGCTGGACGCATTGGCAAACCCTGGCAAAAAAGCATTTGGCGGCAACCAATTGTTTACAAGGAACGTGCGGGTTGAAAAAATGAGCAACCTACGCAAAACCATTAGCCGCAGGCTGGTAGAAGCAAAAAACACTACTGCTATGCTTACCACTTTCAACGAAGTGGACATGGGCAAAATAATGGAAGTGCGCAAGCAGTACAAGGATAAGTTTAAAGAATTGCATGGCGTGAACCTTGGTTTCATGAGCTTTTTTGCAAAAGCATGTGCTATTGCTTTGAGCGAATGGCCTGCTGTAAATGCGTATATTGATGGGGATAATTTTGAATACCACGATTATGCGGACATTAGCATTGCCGTAAGCACGCCACGGGGCTTAACTGTTCCCGTTATCCGGAATGTGGAAAGCCTTAGCATGGCTGAAATTGAAAAAACAGTTGTAGTGCTTGCCGGAAAAGCAAGGGACAGCAAATTAACCGCAGAAGATTTGCAAGGCGGCACATTTACCATTACAAACGGTGGGGTATTTGGAAGTTTGATGAGCACGCCTATCATCAATATACCACAAAGTGCCATACTGGGTATGCACAAAATACAAGACCGGGCAATGGTGATTGATGGCAAAGTAGAAATAAGGCCAATGATGTACCTAGCCCTAAGCTATGACCACCGTGTGATTGACGGCAGAGAAAGCGTAAGTTTCTTGGTAAGGGTAAAAGAATTGTTGGAAACCCCTGCATTATTGTTGTTTGGGAAAGATCCTGTAAAGTCTTTATTGGAATTGTAAAATAAAAAGTTACTACTTAGGTGCAAGTATGGTTAATCTGCCACGAAGGCACGAAGACACAAAGATGCACAAAGGTTTAAAGGAAGAAGAAGAAAAGAAGAAGAAGAAGATTTATATTATCAATATCTTTTTAAGTTTTTTTCTTTGCGCCTCTTCTTTATTCACTTTGTGTTATTTTGAGCCTTTGTGCCTTTTTGGCTAAATAAACCAATTTTTTCTGTTTCAGCTTAAAACTGCACTTTTGCAGCCTTATATGCAATCTATAGAACATTTTTACCCATTGTTGAGCAAACCTTCAAACATTGTGGTTACTTGCCATCAGAAACCAGATGGCGATGCAATGGGCAGCTCCTTGGGGCTTTACCATTTCCTTACATTGCTCAACCATCAGGTTACGGTTATCTCACCCACAAATTGGGCCGATTTTTTAAATTGGATGCCGGGCGTAGGCTCAGTATTGAACTATGAATCAAACAAGCAGAAAGCACAGGAAATAATTGATTGTGCCGACATACTATTTTGCCTTGACTTTAATATACTGCATCGCACAAAGCATTTAGAAAAACCGTTGACGGATGCCAAGTGCATAAAAGTATTAATTGACCACCATGAGCAGCCACAAGAAGAAGCATTTGACTATGGCGTTAGTAACACGGCCAAAAGCAGCACTTGCGAAATGGTATATGATTTCATCATGACATCTGGTTACGGCAATTTACTAAACATTGACATAGCTACGTGTTTATATACAGGCGTTATGACAGACACAGGTTCTTTCCGCTTCCCTTCTACAACGGCTTCTGTGCACCGCATGGTTGCTAATTTGAAAGACCTAGGCTTGCAACATTCTGACATACATAGCAATATTTTTGATTGCTCATTAGAAAACAAGCTACGCTTTACAGGCTTTGCCTTGGTGAACAGGATGGAAGTATTATACGAATATAATACCGCCTTGATGCACGTATACAGCCAAGACATTAAACGTTTTGATATTAAAACAGGGGATACGGAAGGACTGGTCAATTACCTGTTAACCATCAAAGGCATTAGGTTTGGGGCAATTGTAATGGACAGGGACGAAGAAAGGAAATGGAGTTTCAGGAGCAAAGGCAATTTTGACGTGAATACTTTTGCGCGCAAGCATTTTGAAGGTGGTGGGCATTTTAACGCAGCTGGAGGCGGAAGCAAAGCAACGGTGGATGAAACCGTAAAGAAATTCAAACAAGTATTGCCTGACTATTATCAACAATTAAAATAAATAACAGTTTTTTTTTACATAACTACCAGCAGGATGGTAGGCAAATTTCAATTTTTTAAACAACAATAATGAAACAAGTAACAACAGTTTTAGCAATTGCCTTACTAATGGCGAGTTGCAACCAATTTGACAAATCGAAGTCTGGGATGCCTTATAAAATAACAAAAGGCGGTAACAGCACCCTATTGAAAAACGGGCAATTTGTCAAGTTCAATTTAGAGTTTAAGCTAGGTGCCAAAGACTCAATACTTAATAGCTCTTTTGGGCATTTGCCTAATTACATGAAGTATGATTCCGCACAGCTAGGCAAATATAATTTCACAGAAGTATTGCCCAAATGTGCTGTTGGCGACAAGATGGAATTTACCCTAAGCATTGATTCGTTAAAAAGCATGGGCATGATACCTGAGTACAACAAAGTGTTTACAAAAGGTGATGTGATAAAAGGAAAAATGGAAATAATAAGTGTTTTCAGCGATGAAAAGCTAATAGAAGCCGATTACAAAAAAGAAGTTGAGCAAGAAAAGCAAAAAGAAATTAAAGAATTGGAAACCTATATGTCTTCCAAAGGTATCAAAGCACAAAAAACACCAGGCGGTGCTTTTGTGGAAATTAGTACCCCTGGCGATATGACACTAAAAGCAGACAGCGGCAAACAAGCTACCGTTTTGTACAAAGGCTATACAACAGATGGCAAAGTTTTCGACAGTAACATGGACAAACCAGGTATGCCGCCATTTAACGTGGTAGTAGGTGCAAAAAGCGTAATACCGGGCTGGGACGAAGGCCTTCGCTTTTTTGGCAAAGGCACTAAAGGAAGGATACTGGTACCTGCCATGCTAGCTTATGGCCAGCAAGGTGCAGGTGCAGCCATCAAGCCATTTACCAATTTGGTATTTGACGTGCAGGTAGTAGATGTTACCACGCCTCCCCCTCCACCACCTGCAAAACCAAACCCAATGGAAATGCCACAGCAAGCCCCGCCTGCTAAGAAATAATATAGAACTTATAATAAAACAGGAATGGCTAATCTTTTGTAAAAGATTAGCCGTTCCTGTTTTATATTTGAATTTATGTACAACATCCCCTATTTCAAGGCGGGCAACCAAGAAGAGGTACTTGCTTTTATGAAAGCCCATCCATTTATTATGCTTTGTGGCGTTGATGCCAATCAGCACCCCGTGGCTACGCATGTACCTGTTTTGTTTGAAGAACGGGATGGCACGCTTTATTTGCAAGCACACATCATGCGTAAGCAGGAACATACGCTAGCATACCAACAAAACCCAAATGTGTTGGCCATTTTTAGTGGTGCAAATACTTATATAAGCGCAAGCTGGTACACCAACAAAGCAGTTGCCAGTACTTGGAACTATCAGGCTGTACATGCCAAAGGTATTGTTCGTTTTATGGATGAAAATGGGCTGTACCATTTATTAGTGAACCTGACCAACCATTTTGAAGTGACAAACGATAGCCCTGCCTCTGTAAAAAACATCAGCGAAAGCTATATGAAAGACATGATGAAAGCCATTGTTGGTTTTGAGATAGAGATAACAGATATACAGCATGTGTTTAAGCTAAGTCAAAATAGGGATGCCGTTTCTAAAAAGAACATCATTGAAAACCTAATTGAAGGAGACGCACAAGCCAAAGAAATGGCTACCATAATGGATAAAACATAATGGCTGAACCTATATAAAAATGTTTTTTCTTGTAATTTACCATCACATTTTTATCCTATAATTGGTAGCGTTGTTCTTTTTCTTGCTGCCCGCAGTGCTTTTGCTCCTGCTTTTTGGGTTTTGCCAATATAAAGTGCAAACAAAAAGTGCTATCAGGATATTGAATAATATCCTAATGCTATATATTTTAAATACCAAAAAAAATAAACAGTGTTGAATTATAAGCATACGCAAGTATTTTAGGGTGAAGGGACTGTGTGCTGCTACTAATTAAAGTAGATATTTCAAATACAAAAAAGCTATTTTCACTACTATAAAATGCTTTGCAAAAAGCACACAAAATGATTTGATAGGCACTGTAGCATGTGTATGCATTTTTAACAAAACCAGCATCAGCCTTTTCTTTAAAGATTTTGACTGGGCATGGTAGTCTTCAATTTTATATTCTTCCAGTTTCCTGTACAGTGTGGTTATGGCTATGTTCAGCAACCTAGCGGCCTCTGTTTTATTGCCATTAGTGTGCGACAATACTTTTTGGATATGTATTTTTTCTACATTGGCAAGGTCGTAGTCTATCACTCCTTTAGCTGCATACGAGCTTGTTACAGCCGCCAAGCTGTACTGGAATCCAACTGGCAAACTCTCTACCCCTACTTCTTTTGTATCGGTAAGTATAACACTCCGCTCTATTACATTTTTAAGCTCGCGTATATTGCCTTTCCAAGCGTGTTGCTTCAATGCGCCTACAAAACCTTCTGACAAGCAAAGCCCTTTTTTATTTGTTTTTTCTGAAAATATCTTTAGGAAATGGATGGCCAGTTCCTCTATGTCCACCCACCGTTCCCTTAAAGGCGGCAATGCAATTTGAAAAACAGACAAGCGGTAAAAAAGATCCTGCCTAAAATGCCCATTTTCAATTTCTTTCTGCAAATCCCGGTTAGTAGCCGCAATAATCCGAACGTTTATTTTTAACGGTTTGCTTTCGCCTACTTTCAGCAGCTCGCCACTCTCCAGCACGCGCAGCAGTTTTGCTTGCAGTTCCAAAGGCATCTCCCCTATTTCATCTAAAAAAACAGTGCCGTTGTTTGCTTCCTCAAAAATACCTTTCGTGTCTTTTATCGCCCCAGTATATGCCCCGGCTTTATGGCCAAAAAATTCGCTTTCCAGCAATTCTTTACTAAACGCAGAACAGTTTACCGCTATAAAATTGTTTTTGCTGCGGTGGCTGCTGTTGTGTATTGCTTGAGCAAATACTTCCTTGCCAGTACCGGTTTCGCCAGTGAGCAAAACAGTTGCATCAGTAGCGGCTACTTTTTTGGCTGATTCAATGGCTGTTTTAATGGCTGTAGACTTTCCAATTACACTACTAAAAGAATTGCCACCACCTCCTAGTTGTTTTTCTAGCTGGTGTACCTTTTTTGTGAGTGTTACCTTCTCCATGGCACGATAAAGCAGGGGTATTATCTTGTTGTTGTCGTTCCCTTTGGTTATATAATCGAACGCACCATTTTTTATAGCCTGTACCCCATCTGGTATATTGCCGTAGGCCGTGAGCAATATAATTTCTATATCAGGATGTTTTTCTTTTATCGTTTTCGAGAAATCTACCCCGCTCCCATCGGGCAATTTTACATCGCACAGCACCACATCCACATCGCTATGCTCCAGTTTTTTTAAACCCGATTTGCAATCTGCCGCTTGTAAAACCTCAAACCCCTCTAGGCTTATTATTTTGGCAATAAGCGCCCTCAGCTTGCTTTCGTCATCCACTATTAAAATATTTCCGTTCATTTTTTGCTTTTTTGTTTCTTCTAAATCCTCACACGTACAGGTGATTGGGTACAAGCATGAATGGTTATTTTTTGCACGCTTTCAACCCATATTTTGCAGTTGAAGTTTATTGCAAGCACCCACAAACAAGCAAAAGCATTTCTTGTGCTAAGCATTTGCGCAAACAATTGCATATATCAAATTATATGGCTATTAGAAAGCATATCCCAATACCCAAAAACCTAAGAAGGTTTTGGTAAACCTTCTAGGTTTATTGGCTCACATTAGTGTGCAATAGCAGGGTGCAGGCTATCATTTAGTTTTCGCAATTCCTGCAATATTTCTGTAAAAAAGCCACTCAGTTCAATGTCATTTTGTGGATTTTCCTTTTCATGCGCGCTATGTTTTTTTATCCCAGCCCGGGGCAATAACGATTTTAAGGAAGCCTCGCTATATTGTGGCTGCCCCTTTTCATTTTCTTGAATGGAAACTGGCAAAAAATTATTGTGGAATATATTGTCCGTCCTGCTAAACTCGTCAAATATCCAATTGATGTCAATCCCTTTTTTATAGAGGAATTGCAAGTATTCGGTTGGTATAAATTTCCTTTCGCCACGCTCTAGTATGCTAAGGGTTGCCTGGTTGATACCTGATTGTTCCGATGCTTCCCTTTGGCTTAGTGAAAGCAGCCTCCTGGCAATCAATAATTTTTCAAAAAATAACATCATTACTTTTTTTAGGGTTTATGTAACTGTTCTTGGAACGGCGTGTTTGTAACAAGTTGATTTAGTTATAACTTCCCGAAAGTTTAAAACTTTCGGGAAGTTGCTGCATGAGCATAACATTTACATAATAGGCAACAAAGAAGCTGCGTTGTTACTTGCCTGTAAGCCATCTCCCTTTTTTAAAGAAGCCTCGTACACATATTTCACTTTGTATTCTTTTAGCTGACCATCGTAAGCAAATAAGTCTTTGTCAGATTTGAAGAAGGCATCAATATAATAGCGGAACTTATTGTTGCTGGCAAATGCTTGCTTCAAATTTTCCTTGGTAAGTTCCTTTACGCCTTCATTTGCACTTACACTAAAATAATAGTGCGTTTCTTTCTTTACTTCCCCTTTCATGATAGGTGTTTCAGTTAAAACGCTGTACATCAAAAAATCAGGCGTATCTAGTACGGTCAACACTTGGTCGCCAGCAATGCGGTAATCAACGCCATTTTCACGGTAGCCAAAAATGTCGCTTTTCTTGTAAGCGGTTTTTACGCCATTTTCCACTATGTCAATTTTAGATGAACCAAACATGGCGTGCAAAACCAAGTGGTTTTTCCTGTCGTTTACTGACAATGGATGAGATAATTTTTTCTGAGTAAAATCGCTGGCAGTTTCGTAAATGCCGCTTAAAGGCTGAGTAGGTGCTGTTATGTTTGCTTTTGCTGACATTACAACCACCATTGCTGCTAACAAATAGCTTGTTTTTTTACTTTTCATCGTTTTTTATTTTAAAGGGTTAATGAAAAACATTTTGAAGAAGGGGTTTATGCTGCTTCTTTTTGAACAAAGCAGCATAAATCTCCCACTGTAATTATTTTTTCAGCATCTTCATCTGTTATTTTGATGCTGAATGTTTTTTCCACATCAGTTAATATTTCCATTATATCTAGGGAATCTACGGCAAGGTCGTTTGTAAAAGAAGCGGTATCGGCTAGCTGGCTAATAGCCAGCCCCGTTTTATCTTGCAAAAGCACTTTTAATTTTTCCTTTACTTCTTGTTGCTTGTCCATCGTATATAATTTTATGTATTTACTAATGTTTTAAGATTTTAGAAACGTACCATTAATGCTATTATAATACGGTTTTCCTCTTTGCTTAGCCCAGGCATCCAACCACCTTGTGCAGACAAAGGCGGTGCAATAGCCGCCCCACTTGATGTGTAAGCAGAGTAACCTGATCCACCACCATATTGGTAGCCAGTAGGGCCTGTAACGCCGCCATGCCCAGCAAAATAGCCGTCCAAGTCAGTTGACCCTTTAATGCCGTGCATGTCTATTATTTTACGGTGAACATATTCTAGTTTCAATGTAAGGTTTTGATTTACGTCCCACTCAAAGGTTGTAGAACCATCCCAAGCGTTGAAAGTAGATCCCGGACCAGTTTGTTGTTGGAACAATGTATCGGCATATCCTGTAGGTGCAAGTACTAGGTATTGCCCAGGATTGTGCATAAAGCCACCGCCGATAGTCCAGGCAAAGTGGTTGCCAATCCAAATCCTGTTATATGCCATTGCACTGATAAAGTTTTGTGCAGTGGTACCTTTCCTGTGGCCAAAAGGGCTAACATCGTTGCCAAAGGCATCCTTGCCATTTTCTCCGCCAAAGTCGGTAGTAATGCTAAAGGCAGCTTTCTTAATTCCTTTTGCAGCTGGGTTGTTGTAGTATCTATGCAAAAAGCTATAATCTAAGTGGTAACGAATCCTCCCGGGGGCAAGCTGGTCATCTTGGCCATAATAGTTATTAAACACCCAAGCAATCGATTCTTTTGGCCTGTAGTAAATAGAAGCCCCTATACCTGGCGAATGGTTGAAAGTACCATAGCTCTGCCAGCCATTTACCAACCACAACTCCAGTTTCAACCTGTCGGTTGGGAATGTTTGCAACCTTACACCGTTGAAAAACCAAGGGGTATTGTCTGAGGTAAAAGAAGGCTGGTAGCCCCAGTTTTCAAAATTGTTATAAGAAAATAAACCGATATAAGACATGAAAATACCAGCATCCAAATTGATACCATGCCATTTATCCCAGTGGTAGCCTGCATAAGCCTCACTTATGTAACGATAAATGGTTTGCAAATCATATTGCCCTTTGTACGAACTAATGTCATTGCGGGGCACTACAGTAGCACGCGTGCCAAACTGCATCATTACCCGGCCGCGCACATTGCCATAGTGTATGTCGCCCCCCATGCCAGCAAAAGAAAGCTGTAGCTCATTATTCCTAGATACAGCAGTGGAACCAACAACGGTATTGTCAATAGGATCTGCAAAAGAGTAAGAGCTATTCAAATCAAAGGTTACATCGCCAGTGAAATACTTAGAGTCGAATGCGGGTGCACTTGTTTTCCTGCTTTGCCCATTCATCCATGAAAAATCGCCCCAAGCAAAAGGGTCAGCAGAATGAGGTACAGTGTCAGCAAATTTCTTTTTCCTAAAAGAGGATGATACCCCTTTTTCGCTATACCCTACCCTGTAAACTTCATCATTTACTTTGTCGATCTTGCCCACATTTTCAACATCTGCCAAACTAACTTTTTGGACACCTTCAGTAGTTAGCGTTGAAGTTTTAAGCGTTGCAGCAGTACCAACCGCCGAGTTGTTTTTTGCATCATTGATATTGCCCTTTACATTCACATTGGCTTGCGGGCTTAAAGCCGCAACCTGCTTGTCTGTTAAATCCTGACTATTTGCCGCAAATAACATTGCCATAGCCGTGCTAACTGATAGTACTTTTTTCAACATGTTTTTACTTGTTTTTTAGTGTTAAGAAAGAAAAGAAACATAATTGCCTTCAAGCGCTAAACTTTGATCAGGAGCTTAGCTGCCTGCAATTACTTTTCCGTTTTAAACTGGGTTACTATGCTTTTTTGCACTTTTTGAAAATATAAATTGCCCCCTTTTACTTTTATAGTTACTAGGAGCGTATTATTTCGGGCTGTATGATAGCATAATAGCATAGGGTGCATTTGCTTTACTGTTTTTAGGGTGCTTTTTCAAATACTAATTGTTAACCATATCCCAATTACCGAACCAAAGCATTTCAAAAACGAGCAAATGCTTGCCACCAAAGAGTTATCTAAATTTTTATAATATTGAAGCACTATGCGAATGCTTGCATTATGAAAGGGTAAGTCGTAGCGTTTTGATATGGTATTTGTTTTTTATTTGATAAAAAAAGGAAACTATTGGTTTCAAAAAAATAGGTTGTGGTTATTTTGGTTGGACTGTTCAAGTTTCTTTTTTTTGCCTTATAGATAAAAAAAAGCGCTCCTAAAATAACTAGCAAAAAAGCAGACAATTCAAGTACATCGCTAGAAACAGATATTCCTTTCAGTATAGAAAACAAAAAAGTAGTGCTGAAAGACGATGTGCTTTGGACTTGCAGGACGCTACGAAACAGACAGGTAAAAAGTTATGTTTTCCTGCGAAAAGCTTTTTTTTTCACGCAATTCCTGCAAACAACTCCTATTGTAATAATTAATTTGTGATAATTTAATTTATTACTAATTTTTTATTACAATGTTGTAATAAAAATATTGTAATAATCTATTTTATTACAAAAAAATTATTGCAATGGATGAGGCGCAATCATTAGGCCAATTGTTTTGAGGTGGTGAGGCTTGCAAAACGATTATTGAATATATAGCTAGTTTACTTTGATATAGATCAAGTTCCAACTACGAACAGGAAAGGATTCCTGCCCGAGTTGGAACTTAACACCCACCACATGACTTCCGTCATTTATTTGCCCAGCAACCCCCACTACATTGCAGTCAATTATTAATTGGCATCAATATGGCAAAACAATTGGTTACTACTACACATTGCTTCCATTGCGGGGAAGATTGCGAAAGCCCAATACATCAGTACGATAAGGATTTTTGCTGCGAAGGCTGCGCAATGGTATATGGCATCTTGGATAAAAATGGCTTGTGTAACTATTACAACATACAAGAAGCATCGGGCATAAGCGGCAGGAAAAAAGTAAGGAGCGATAAGTTTGAATTCTTAGACGACAAATCTATTGCGGCCTCGCTGGTAAACTATAGCGATGAAACGCACACCCATGTTGCTTTTTACCTGCCCCAAATACATTGCAGCAGTTGTCTGTGGCTGCTGGAAAACCTGCACCAGCTGAACAATGGCGTTATTTCCTGCCATGTGAACTTTGAACGAAAAGAAGCCACCACCATTTTCAGCCCTCACGAAACCAGCTTGCGTGCTGTTGCAGAAACACTTACTTCCATTGGTTACGAGCCGCATATAAGCCTGAAAGATGCAGGCATTTCAAAACCTGCCATTAATAGGTCTAAAATATACAAACTGGGCGTGGCAGGTTTTTGCTTTGCCAATATCATGCTGTTCAGCTTTCCAGAATACCTCGGCATCAAGGGCGTAACCAACCAGTTGGCAAATGTGTTCATGCTTTTCAACCTGCTGCTTAGCCTGCCTGTGTTCTTTTATGCTGCATCTGAATTTTACATCAGCGCATGGAAAGGATTGAAAAATGGGTTCTTAAATATTGACATTCCTATTGTGATTGCTTTGATAGTAACCTATGGCAGGAGTCTCTACGAAATAGCTACCGGTACTGGCAGTGGCTATTTCGATAGTATGAGCGGCATTGTGTTCTTTATGCTGGCTGGCAGGGTATTGCAGGAAAAAACGTATGCTTCCATGAATTTCGAAAGGGATTACACTTCTTATTTCCCCATGGCGGCAACCAAAGTGAAAAATGAACAACATATTACAGTGCCGCTGCAATCAATACAGCTAGACGATACATTACTAATACACAGTCAGGAGTTGATACCAGCCGATGGCATCATTACCCGTGGCAAAGCCCTGATTGACTACAGTTTTGTTACAGGCGAAAGCCAGCCAGTGACCAAAGAAATGGGGGAAATAGTGTATGCGGGCGGTATGCAGATAGGAGCAAATATTGAAATACTGGTGATAAAAGAAGTAGCCCAAAGCTATCTTACAGGCTTGTGGAACAAGGACGAATTTAAAAATGAAAAGAAAGACAAACATTCTTTTGTGCATTTGTTGAGCCGCTATTTTACCTACATCGTTTTTTCAATTGCTGGCTTGGCTGCCTGTTACTGGTGGCTGCACGGTGCGTCAAGGATTATCCCTGCCGTTACTGCCGTGCTTATCATTGCCTGCCCCTGTGCCTTGCTGTTGAGCAACACATTTGCCAATGGCAATATCATCCGCCGCTTGGGCAAAAACAAATTGTATTTGCGCAATGCGCAGGCCATTGAAGAAATTGCAGGTATCAATTCCATTGTTTTTGACAAGACAGGGACCCTTACCGAGAGCGGCAAACAAACAGTATGGTACAAAGGCATCGCATTGAGCCATGCAATAAAAGACAAAGTGGCTTTGCTGGCCTCGCAATCTACCCACCCGCTCAGCAAAGCAGTTGCTGGTTTTTTGGGTTCGCCCGTCCGTGATAAAATCAAAGCCTTTAAAGAAGTAGCCGGGAAAGGGATAGAAGGCATTGTTGATGGCGATTTGATAGCCATTGGCTCGGAAGATTTTATTGGCGTTTTAAAGCAGAACAATGCCACAACTTCTGTATGCTTGTCTGTGGAAGGTCGGTTTCTTGGGCGGTTCCTGTTCAAAAACCATTACCGAAAAGCCGTGCCAGAAATATTCAGGAACTTGCAAAGCAAATATAAGTTGGCCATCATAAGCGGCGACAATGAAAGCGAAAGAAGCTACCTCGAAACCTTGACCTCCAAATCAACCACCATCCTCTTTCACCAAAAACCAGAAGACAAGCTGAAGGCGGTAAAACAGATGCAGCACAGTGGCCAGAAAGTAATGATGCTAGGCGATGGGCTGAACGATGCTGGGGCATTGAAACAGGCAGATGCAGGCATTGCCATCACGGAGGGTTCATGCAACTTTACACCTTCCAGCGATGCAATACTGGAAGCAGGTCAATTGCAGAACTTGGAGAAATTTATCCAACTATGCAAATACAACAAATACATCGTAATCACTGCTTTTATTGCATCTATGTTGTATAACCTTGTAGGGCTTTTTTTCGCAGTGCAAGGAAACCTTTCACCCTTGATTGCAGCCATCCTAATGCCCTGCAGCACCGTCACTATTGTACTGATTACCATTGGTGCTGGTAACTTAGCGGCTTGGCGCATTGGGTTGAAGTAATGTATTTGGGCTAATTAATCGACCTTATGCTGACTAATGAGCGAAGAACGGAGCGAAAGGTATCCGCCAGCAAACCTTATTTTATTTGTATTGTTTTAGGTAGGACTAAGGTGACGTGGACTAACTAGGAAATTTATTTTCCCTTGTACTAATACGGGTTTCTTTTTGGGTTCATCCTTGTATCTTTCATATCAAGAATGATGATTTTTGTAGGTGTTATTTTATAAAA
>NZ_JBKHKJ010000040.1:0-30843 GCF_046546515.1 Parasediminibacterium schistidii
TTATACGTACCATTCCTATTGCATCCCTTCGATTAACTACCCATTATTGGACATTCTCCTTGTTTCTTATAAGCAGTATAGTTGCTGAAAATATTTGATTTTTAATCAACCTATTTTGGACGTAACATATTAAAAAGAACCGTGTGAAAGGAGACTTTCAAGCACGGTTCTGTAAGAGGCTATGTCTTAAATGCCCTTATCCACTCGGCAAAAAAAGGGGGCTATTTTAGTTATATTTTGCCTTACGGCTCAATTTAATTACTATACCTGCCCACAGAAATAGCATATACGCTATTGGCAATAGTCATCAATTTGATGGTAATGCTGGTAGGGCTGCCCGTAATATCAAACACATAACCCAATGGGGCATCATCGGTAAGGCTGGTAGCAATAAGCAAGGTGCCATGGCCAATGCCACTGGTTGCTGTGCGAGAATCGTTTACATGCGCGCCTAGGCCAGAATCGTCAAAAACGGGTACGGCATACATTTTATAAGAGGCAAGAGTCGATTTTATTTTGGTGCCGCTAACACTTGGGTAGTAAACTTTTAAACCTGCCGAGTCAAGCAAATTAGGCGTATCTTCCATAACCATGAAATGCCCGTTTGACGAAGAACTAGGCCCATAACCAAAAGCCAAAATATCACCAGCATGGCTAGATGCAAAACCGCCTTTCCTTACGCCATTGTAAGTGCCTACTGTAGAACGAAGGGTTTTGTTGTATGCTGTAATGGTATCTGTGTTTACCACATTGCCAGAAATATACAACCAACCTGGTGTAGTGGTGGTAATAGTAGGGAAAGCGGTTGCAAAGGAATAAGCAGTAGCTACATAACCCTTTGCTGCAAAAACGGAGGTGTTGGCTGTCCTTATTTTGTTTAATAAATTAAGGTACGCATTGCCAGTTGCAGTAGTATTGCCAACTGCACTCAGCAGTCTTGTACCATAGCCTACACAATCAATGTAGGCATTAAAAGTATTGGTGCTGTCTAAAAAAGCATTTGGACATTGGGTTGGCCACACGGCAGAAAAATTGCTGATGCCATAAGTACTGTAACTACTTAAAGGTACATAATAGCCAGTTGTAGGGTTTTGGTAGTACTGGGATGTATTGTAAGTAACGCCCCCATAAATAAGGTTGGTGCCGCTAACCGTTAACCCCGAAAGAGTAAAATAACCTTGCTGCAACAAAAATGGCTCCGCAATGCCTTTTGCGGCTTCTAGTACCGAACCATAAAAAGTATCGTTGTACTGCGTGCTGATAAAACTGGCAGGCGTGGTGCTGACAGAAAAAGTGGTTTTGTTGTTGCTGTGCTGGGATACAGCAGATGGCGCAACGCTGATAGCATCTGTTGTTGCTTTAGTGCAGCTTGCAACACATACAACAATTAGTAATAAGGCAAATAGCAGCTTGTTTTTTCTCATGGCAAAGTTTTTTTATGGGGGTAAACAATTGTTTTCAAGTCTCAATACCTATGTGCCAGAAATGCTTTTTTTGTAACATAGCTAAAACAACCAACTGCTCCATATCTTAGCAAAAATTATAACCTATGGCGAGTATATTAATTATAGATGACGAACGTGCAATCAGGAGTGTATTAAAAGACATATTGGGCAACGAAGGTTATAAAACAGACGAGGCACTTGACGGGGAGGTAGGCTTGAAAAAATTTACCTCCATGAACTTCGACTTGGTACTGTGCGACATTAAAATGCCAAAGATGGATGGTATCGAGTTCCTGCAAAAAGCAACTGCTGCCAACCCCGATGTGCCTATTATTATGATTAGTGGCCATGGCAATATAGAAACAGCAGTTGATGCCGTAAAAAAAGGGGCATTTGACTATATAGCAAAACCGCCTGATTTGAACCGGATGCTCATTACCATCCGCAATGCGATGGATAAAAACAGCTTGGTAAAAGAAACGAAGGTACTAAAAAGGAAAGCGACCAAGGTACAAGAAATGATAGGCCAAAGCGATGGCATTAAGAAGATAAAAGACACCATAGAAAAAGTAGCCATAACCGATGCAAGGGTATTGGTTACGGGCGAGAATGGCAGTGGCAAAGAATTGGTAGCCCGTTGGCTGCACGAAAAAAGCAACAGGAGCGAAAGCCCTATTGTAGAAGTAAACTGTGCTGCCATACCTAGCGAACTGATAGAAAGCGAGTTGTTTGGACACGAAAAGGGCTCCTTTACATCGGCTATAAAACAGCGCATTGGCAAGTTTGAGCAAGCCAATGGCGGCACTTTGTTTCTGGATGAAATAGGCGACATGAGCCTTTCGGCACAGGCAAAAGTGCTTCGGGCCCTACAGGAAGGGAGAATAACACGAGTAGGGGGGGACAAAGAAATATTCGTGGATGTACGGGTGGTTGCTGCTACCAACAAAGACCTGCTGCAGGAAGTAGAGGCAAAAAATTTCAGGCTAGATTTGTACCACAGGCTAAGTGTTATTCTCATCCATGTGCCATCTTTAAATGAACGCAGAAGTGATATTCCTTTGCTTGTTGAAAAATTTTTGCAGGACATTGCCACGGACTATGGTCAGCAACCTAAAACTATTGACCCCAAAGCAATGCTTGCCCTTCAGCAACACAACTGGACGGGCAATATACGTGAACTAAGAAACGTTGTAGAGCGGCTCATTATCTTATCCGGCAAAACCATTACGGCCAATGATATTGAGAATTATGTACTGTTGAAATAGATTTTGAATTATGAACAAAGAAACCGTTTTTGAAATTTCTCAATCCCGAAGGGATGGCATTATTATAGCAAATTGAATATGTTGAGTTTTCTAAAAACTCCGAAGGGGTGAAATTATTGACAATTTCATCCCTTCGGAGTTTACAAAATCAAGTAATACCTTAATCCAAGAAAAAATACGTTTTCACTTATTTTAAAAAGGCAAATCATCCAGTGGCTCTGTTATTGCAGCAGGTGCTGGTGATGAAACCTCTTGCCTGTAAGCCTGTGGTTGTGGCTGGTAGATAGGTGCGGCCGCCTGTTGTTGTGGCTGAGCGGTGTACCCACCACCTTGGTTATCGCTTCCATCTGCATTCTTAGCGCCTAATAACTGTATGTTCATTATACGCATAGATATTACAGCATCGTGCCTTCCATCATTTGTTGTATATGTCCGCACTTCTGGTATGCCTTCTACATATACTTGTGTCCCTTTTTTCAGGTAAGGAGCAATAGCAGTTCGGTCTGTCCAATATGCGCAACTAACCCAAGTGGTTTTATCTATCTGGGTTCCCTGTGCATCCTTATATTTTTCGCTATGTGCAACGTTAAAATTGATGACAGACTTGCCATTTACATTGTTTACAACTGCGTCTTTCCCAAGGTGGCCTATAGCCAATAGTTTAAGCATATATGTATATTTTATTAATTACGTTTATAAAAGAAATATAAAATTAAGGGAAAAACAGTCATAAGTCGTAAGTGGTAAGTCATAAGTTGTAAGTCGTAAGTTGAAAACAATCAAGGTAAGTATAGAACATCCCAAATAATTCATCGTTAAGTCTTGCAACTTATCACTTAGTATATGTCATTTAGACTTACTACTTACTACTTATGACTGACCACTAATTCACCAACACATGCGTTTGCTTTATAACGCCCATTACAAACACGCTTTGCACATGGCCTATATTTTCCGCTTGGCTTAGCTTGTTTACATGGAAATGATAGTAGTCGTCCATGTTTTCGGCTACAACTTTGAGCATAAAGTCAAATTCGCCAGAAATATTGTAGCACTCTATTACCTCGTGCATTTCGTGTATGCGCTGTATAAATTTTGAGCCTTCTGTTTTGTCGTGCTGACGGAGGGATACATAGCAAATAACCATAAGCCCTTTTTTTACCTTTGTATGATCTACAAGGGTGGCATATTGTTTTATTACGCCATTTTGCTCCATCCGCTTTATGCGTTCATGCACAGGTGTGGTGCTTAGGTGTACCAAATCGGCTATTTCTTTCACGGTTGCTTTGGCGTTTTGCTGCAACAATCGGAGTATAGCCAAGTCTTTTTCATCTATGCTGGTATTTTCGGTAGCTGTTTGTTCTTTTCTAAGTGGTTTCTGCATCTTATAATATGCTTTTATGCTATAAAAATAGGTATAATTATCATTTTATGCCAAATAATTTTAAATATCCATTCATTTGTCCTGCTATTTTATATTTGTGTCCTAAATAAAAAATATGTCAACATTATCAAAGTCCATCAATTTTGCTTTGCCTTACAAGGTAGCAGACATAAGCCTCGCTGATTGGGGCAGGAAAGAAATACGTTTAGCCGAAGCGGAAATGCCAGGTTTAATGTCTATCCGTGCGGAATATGGCCCTAACCAGCCTTTGAAAGGTGCTAGGATAGCTGGTTGCCTGCACATGACTATCCAAACTGCTGTTTTGATAGAAACTTTGACAGCATTGGGTGCCGAAGTAAAATGGAGCTCTTGCAATATATTCTCTACGCAAGACCAAGCTGCTGCTGCCATTGCTGCTGCTGGTATTGGTGTTTTTGCTTGGAAAGGCCAAACACAAGAAGAAGCTGACTGGTGCATAGAACAAACATTGTTTTTTGGTGGTGCAGACCGTCCATTGAACATGATTTTGGATGATGGCGGCGACCTTACTAATATGGTGTTTGACACTTACCCTGAATTGATAGCCAACATCAAAGGCTTGAGCGAAGAAACAACCACTGGTGTACACCGTTTATACGAAAGGATGGCCAAGGGTACTTTGCCAGTTCCTGCCATTAATGTAAACGATTCTGTAACCAAATCTAAATTTGACAACAAATACGGTTGCAAAGAAAGCTTGGTTGACTCTATCCGTCGTGCAACAGACGTGATGATGGCTGGCAAAGTAGCCGTTGTAGGCAGCTATGGCGATGTAGGCAAGGGTTCTGCTGCTTCATTAAAAGGTGCTGGGTGCAGGGTTATTGTTACCGAAATAGACCCTATTTGTGCCTTGCAAGCTGCTATGGATGGTTTTGAAGTAAAACCAATGATTAAAGCCGTTGCCGAAGCAGACATCATCGTTACAGCAAGCGGTTGCCGTGACTTGATTACTGAAAAACATTTCCGTGCAATGAAAGACAAAGCCATTGTTTGCAACATAGGCCACTTTGACATTGAAATAGACATGGCATGGTTGAATGCCAACTATGGCAATACTAAAGATACCATCAAACCACAGGTTGATTTATATACCATTGAAGGAAAAGATGTTATCATATTGGCAGAAGGCCGCTTGGTAAACCTAGGATGTGCTACTGGCCACCCAAGTTTTGTAATGAGTAACAGCTTTAGCAACCAAACTTTGGCCCAGATAGAACTTTGGACAAACAGCGACCAATACGAAAACCAAGTTTATGTGCTGCCAAAAGTATTGGACGAAAAAGTTGCCCGCTTGCACCTTGCAAAAATTGGCGTGGAGCTAGACGAATTGACTGAAGAGCAATCTGCTTATTTAGGCATTCCTAAAGCTGGTCCATTTAAAAGCGACATGTACCGTTATTAATATTTTTCAGTTATTACATACAAAGCCCTGCTTCAATAAAATGAAGTGGGGCTTTTTGCGTAATACCTGCTCAGTTTTCTTGCTTCCATTTCTTCTTCCGCTTTCGTTTTTTGTAAATCATTTTTAAGGTTGAAGGCTGTGTGCACATATCAACGGATTTTGTCAACTAGAAATCTGTGTCTAACTGTACAAGATTTATGGAAAAGTAAAACTTTTTGAATGCCAAAAACCTGCCGCAGACCTCCTTTTGTGTTCTTTTCGGGGTTATTTTTTCATTTTCATTTTTTTAAGATTGTCTATTTGATGTAACTCATTGATATACAGTTGTTTTATCCATTATTTACGAAGTTTTTACAGTGATTTAATGGTGATTTATTGTGGATTTAATGATGATTTATTGTGTATCAATATGGTTTTATCGTGTATCAATGATGATTTATCATGTATTAAAAATGATTCTTTTTAGGTTGCCAAGTCCGCCTATTGATAAATCGCTGTAAATTTAGTAAAGTTGTGATAGTAGCCAAAAGAGGAATCCTATATGGGGGCATATTTCCCCCATGAGTAGCCCAATTTTCCCCCATATAGGGTGAGGACTGTAGCACTATGTTTTCGACCAAAAATTCGGCTCAAATACTTGTCTTTATTGCATTTGGCCTTTCAAAACGAAGTCAACTGCACAATCCGGGTTGAATAATGCTATAAAAGTAGCAATAATTTTTTTTTCAATTACACAAAAGCAAACCCTGCTTCATAAACGAAACAGGGTTTGTTTTTCTAATCCTTCCAACTGTCTTCATTACAAAGTATTAAATAAGGCTTAAAAATAAAATTTTAAGGCAATCTCTATTTTAAACCAAGTATCTTTATAATAGTCTTTTAAATTCAAAATGCTTGTTTTTGATAAAATGACATTTTTTATTTTTAATTGCAATTTTTAAACCTTAAAGCAGCAATTATTTGAGTTATTGAAACCCTATTTTAGAAAACCTAATTTTATATTATTTTTTGCGAATAATTATCTTATTTACCCAACCCTTAATTTTCAATTAAATGAAAGGCATACTTACATTTAAAATCCCTTTATTTTACTTGGTAATCCTTACTTGCATAGCTAGTTATAGCACCTACTTAATAACCACCAGCTATTACAACCTAGAAAAATCATTAATTGCAGCGTCCCAATTAGAAGAAACTTCTCCTGCAAGTTCATGCGATTACCAAATAAGGCGGCTAAATGGCTATAGTTTCATAAAACCACTGTTATATGCCGATAAAAATTGTGAAACGGTAGCTTTCAACCCTATAAAGCAAATGGTGCTTAGTGTTATAGACCGCTATAAATTGTCTGGCGTCCTTGCATCTGCATCAGTTTATGTGAGGGATTTTAACGAGGGTGATTTCATGTCCATAAATGAGGATGAAAAATATACCCCTGGTTCCCTAATGAAGGTACCAGCATTAATAACTTATTTGAGGATGGAAGAAGACAACCCTGGCATACTTGACAAGGAATTGGTTTTTCAACATGTTTACCCTACTTTAAAAAAAGTATCTTTAGATACAGGGCTTATAGTATTAGGTAAAAAATATACCATCCGCCAGCTATTAAAAAATATGATTGTAAAAGGCGATGAAAATGCCACCGCGCTTTTAAATGCACATATTGATATAAAAGTCTTCCAAAAAACCTTTACTGACATGGGGCTACTTGCCCCTGAAAAAATAGATGCCAATTATCCTATTTCAGCAACGGATTACTCATTATTTATGCGCACGCTCTATAATGCCACTTATTTAACCATCAACGACTCGGAATATGCCACTGAATTGCTGAGCAAATGCAGCTATAGCGAAATTGGGGGGGATCCAGTACTTCCTACAGCTTCGAGGGTAGCCTATAAATTTGGCGAGGAGGATACAGCTGTAGAAAAAGAATTGCACGAATCAGCTATTGTATATGTAAATCATTATCCTTACCTAATTACGATTATGACCAAGGGGAATGATTTAAAGAAACTTTCTAATGTTGTAGGCCAAATATCTACAATTGTTTACAAGCAAATGGCAGCAAAAGGCTAAGTTTAGCCAAGCTATCTATGCAGACATAATTAAGTTAATACTATTTATTTTAAAGACCTCACCCCAACCCCTCTCCGAAGGAGAGGGGCAAGAACGAAACCCTCTTAGAATTATATTAAGATAATTATGACTTATTACTTATCTATTAAAATACTTACTATCAATATGAAATATTTTTTTTTAGTCTGTTCCATTTTAGCAGCAAGTTTTTCTTTTGGTCAAGAACACAGTTTAGTGAAAATATGGGAAACAGATACCCTGCTTAAGACACCGGAGAGTGTATTGGCCTATAAACACTGCGGTTTTTTATTTGTATCAAATATTGATGGAGGTGCCGCCGCAAAAGATGGAAAAGGTTCGGTAGGTAAGGTTTCTTTGGATGGTAAAATTATTAAAACAGATTGGGTAAGCGGCTTGAATGCACCAAAAGGGATGGGCATATTGGGTAATCTGCTATATGTGGCAGATTTAACCGAAGTAGTTGTAATAGATATAAAAAAAGAAAAAGTTATCCAACATATACCTGTTGACAGCTCTACGTTCCTGAATGACATAGCAGTAGATAAGAAAGGTATAGTATATGTTAGCGATACAAGGACTGGCAAGGTACACCGGATAGAAAATGGGAAGGCAACTACTTATTTAAGTAAATTGAAAGCACCAAATGGTTTACTTTGTGTTGATGATATTTTGTATGTATTAGACAAAGGCAGCCTTTTGAAGGTAACAAGCAACAAGCAAATAACTAGCTTAGCCGATGGGATGGATGCTAGTACTGACGGTATTGAAATGGTAACAACAGATGAGTTTATTGTTAGCTGCTGGGCTGGCATTATCTACTATGTAAAAGCAGATGGGAATAAACAAATACTATTTGACAATAGGGCCACAAAAATAAATAGTGCAGACATAGGGTATAATGCCAAAGAGAAAATAGTATATGTGCCTACCTTTTATGGCAACAAAGTAGTGGCTTATCAATTGAAATAGAAGCATCGGGAGTAAAACTTAAATGGCTAGTTCAGGACATGCTACTGCTGGCTTCCGATAACTTGCGATTTTATAAACACCGTCCTCAACATTTGTAGGCCAACCGATAAAATAATAAGCCCAAAACCAATATAAAAGCTGTCACTTAGCCCTTTTTCTTCATGGTAAATAATAAATGCAAGCCCAATGCCGTAAACTGGTTCTAAATTTAAGCTAAGGTTTTGCGTAAATACAGATACTTTTTTTAATGCCTGCAAGGATAGTTCCATGGCCAGCACTGTGCAAAACCAGCTAAGTAAAACCAGCCAAATAACATCTGTAAGTGATGGGAAAAGGTAAGTGGTAGGAAAAACAGTGAGATAAAACGGGAGCAGCAGGGTACACATTAGCCACCCACCTATTAGTTCATACAACATCATTGTTTTGGGCTTGATGGTGCGTACTAGTTTTTTATTAAAAATGCTAAACAACACGCTTAATATAGTAGCCACTACGCCAATTAATATCCCGCTATGGAACCGGGCATCAAAATGAAATATTAAGCAAATGCCAAGCACGCCAAGCAACCCCAATGCAATTTCAGTAATATTAATAGGTGTTTTTGTTATGAAAGGCTCTATTAGTGCTGTGAACAAACCTGCGGAGGAAAGGCAGGTTAAGGCAATAGACACGTTGGCCGCTTTGATGCTACCGTAAAAGAAAACCCAGTGCAATGCAACAATGCACCCAACGGCAAATAATTTAGCCACTGTTTTTACAGGCGGTTTTTCAAGTTTTTGCTGTTTCCACATGAGCAGAAAAAGCGTAATGATGGTTATTGATAGCCTATACCACACGAGCAAGCCTTCGTTCAAGTGGATTAGCCTTCCCAATACGCCCGTAAACCCCCAAAGAAAAACGGCGGCATGTAGTTTTAATAAAGCAGGCTTCACGTTACAATATATTACTTTAATATTGAGGTTGTTAAAAAAACTGAATTTTAAGTTTAAAAGGGTTGCCTACCTGTAACAGATGGGCAACCCTTTTGCTTTTGGGGTATATAAATTGTTTGTTACTTACTTTTTGATACTAAGTCATTTGTAAAATTGGCTGTTATTACTTTACTGGAAGAACCTGCTTTTACCTTGTTCCTATAATTCTTAAAAATACTGCTCAATTGCATCCTTATTACGCCCAATACGCCTTCTTTAATAATGCTTTTGCTCATTTTGCTTACGCCAATTTGCCTGTCGATAAAAGTAATAGGTACCTCCTTGATACGGAGGCCTAGCTTCCAGCAAGCAAATTTCATTTCTATTTGAAACGCATACCCAACAAAATGGATAGCATCTAGGTTTATAGATTCTAATGCTTTTCTAGTATAACAAACAAATCCCGCAGTAGGGTCGTTTACAGGCATCCAGGTAATGAGCCTAGTAAACAAAGCCCCTCCCTTTGAGTAGAAATGCCTGTCGAAAGGCCAGTTTTCTATTTTGCCTCCGGCTACATACCGGCTGCCAATGGCTACGTCTGCTGTGCCATTTTTGCAAGCGTTGTATAGGTTTTCTAAATCCTTAGGGTTGTGGGAGAAATCGGCATCCATTTCAAAAATAAAATCGTACCCATTCTTCAGGCTCCATTTAAAGCCGTGTATATAAGCTGTGCCTAAGCCAAGTTTGCCTTGCCGCTCTTCTATAAATAACTGGCCTGCGTATTGCAGCATCAAGCCTTTTACAATTTGGGCGGTGCCATCGGGCGAACCATCATCTATAACCAATACATGATACCCAGCGTTCAAATTAAAAACGGCAGCAATAATGAGCGGGATGTTTTCCTTTTCATTGTAAGTAGGAATAATTACTATTTTATTCAACGCTTTGATGTATGATAAAAAAACAATAATAAGTACAAATTAAAGACACAAATAACAATCAAATAGTTGCAATGTTGTTTATATTACTTTTTCAATAGTGTCTTGTTCAATATTTCCGTAAATTTTTGCTTGGTATTCAAAGCAAAATCGCCTTTCATCATCCAGTCATAATACTGCGGCTCTTCTTTTAAAACCTGTGCTACTGGCTTTCCTTTATGCTTGCCAAAATTGAATATCTCTATCCCCTTTGCATCGCGTACAAAACGCCTTGCAAAGTCCACAATATCATCTTCACCCGTAAATTTCACAATGCTTTCCAAAGTATTACCAATATTGGGGTATCGTTCTACCTGTGCTTCCAATACCTCCCATGTTGCAAGGGCATCTGCCTCTGCTCCATGTGCCCCTTCTAATACCTTGTTACAATAAAATTTATATGCTGCGCTCAAAGTCCTTTGCTCCATTAAGTGGAAAACTTTTTGCACGTCAACTAGTTTTTTCCCTTCCACGCTAAATTCTAAGCCTGCCCTTGAAAATTCTTCAATCAAAACTGGCAAATCAAATCGGTTGCTGTTATACCCCCCCAAGTCGCAATTCTCGATAAATTGTTTTACTTCATTGGCTACTTGCTTAAAAGTAGGGGCGTCCTTTACCATTTCGTCTGTTATGCCATGTATATCGCTAGAAGCCTGTGGTATAGGAATGGTAGGATTGATCAATTTGCGCTTTACAACTTTGCTGCCGTCTGCCATTATTTTCACAATGCCTATTTCTACAATCCTGTCGTTGGTAATGTTGATGCCAGTTGTTTCTAAATCAATAAATGCTAAGGGGCGGCTTAGTTGTAACTTCATTGCTAAAAGATGTAATAATTGAAAAATAATAGAACAGCGAAAGTAAGTATATAGACATGAAAACACTTACTCCTTTTAGATAAATAACTTGTAAAGTTTATAATATTATGCCTACTCATCCAATGGTACAACGGCCTAGTAGCCAAAAAAATGAGGCAAGCAACTTTATATTTTCATAAAAATTGCTTGCCTCCTGAATACAATGCCTGCCACAGCGTTAATTCATAATGTATAATTCATAATTAAATTTCTCCTACTAGTTCCTTGAACAACAAAGATAGTTTTGGCTCTGCCCCTTTTGCGGCTTCCAATACTTCCTCATGGGTAATTACATTTTCATCTTCACGGATACCAATATCGGTTACAACGCTCATTGCAAATACTTGCATACCGCAATGAACGGCTGCAATATTCTCCTGAACAGTACTCATGCCTACCACATCGCCGCCAACGGCTTTTATCAAGCGGTATTCGGCTTTGGTTTCAAACGTAGGGCCTGTAACACCTACATATACGCCTTGCTTCACTTCAATGTTGTGTGCTTTGGCAATGTTAATTGCCTTGGCAATCAAGGCTTTGCTATACGGCTCTGTCATATCTGGGAAACGTGGCCCTAGTTCTTCTACATTATGCCCAAGCAATGGATTTAAGGAAAAGAAACTGATATGATCGTTTATAATCATCAGGTCGCCTACTTTGTAGGTTGGGTTTACGCTGCCAGCAGCATTGGATAGCAAGACTGTATGCACGCCCAGCAATTTCATTACCCTTATTGGGTAAGTAACCTGTATGGGGGTATAGCCTTCATAAAAATGGAAACGGCCGCTCATTACCAATACCTTTTTGCCACTTAGCGTGCCGTAAATTAATTTGCCGCCATGCCCCTTTACGGTGCTAACTGGAAAATGCGGTATAGCTGAATATGGTATTTCCTTTTCAATTCCTATTTCCTCAATAAAATTCCCAAGCCCGCTTCCAAGTATGATGCCTACGGCAGCATCGGAAGGGAACTCTTTTTGTATAAAAGAAACGGTTTCTTTTAATTGTTGCATCAATAAACTCATAGAAAATATTTAATGGCAAATATATAGTGTGGCATCTAATTTATACAATTTTGCAGAAAATGGGTATAAAAAGTACAAATACAACAGCAAAACTAAAAAAATTGCCACAAAGACTCGAAGGCTCGAAACAGTATTAAGCAATGGGTTTAAATAACTTTCTCAAATGTAAATAATATCTTGTTAGCTGCTAAAACCTGATAGATACGCACCTTTATCCCCAGCCTAAAGGCATGGAGCTATTAATTATACCTGCTATGGTCTAGTTTTGCTAATCCTATGCCTTAACCTTACTTATCTTCCTTATCCTTTTGCTTCTTTGTGCATTCGTTCCTTTTTAGCTACTACAAAATAAGGGCATAAAAAAAGCCGTGGTGATTACCACGGCCTTTATGATAGGTTGTAAGAGTAATGTATTAAGCAATACGCTTTACGTTCACGGCATTCAAACCTTTACGGCCTTCTTGCACGTCGAATTGAACTTTATCGTTCGCTTCGATTTGGTCTATCAAACCATTAGCATGTACAAAAGTTTCTTTGTTAGTGTCATCATGCTTGATGAAACCAAATCCTTTTTCCTCGTTGAAAAACTTTACAGTTCCTGTAATTTTTGTGTTCATTGTAAATTTGTAAATTATTATTAAAGCACAAAGATAGGGGGAAAAAACCGTGCGAAGTACATTTATTTGTGTTGAATGGTAAAATAGAAGAATAATTGGATTAGCAGCGGGGCTACATTGCCACAAAAAAACGAAGGCGCAAAGCCACATGAGGTAATGAATGTATTAGATTTTGCAACTTCTGGAAAGCTCCAAATCAACTATAAAGCATTTGGCAGGATCAGTAAAAAGGGTATGCTTTTTTCATATTTTACTTCGTAATAATTTACACCTATTTGTAAGTTTTTATAGTACATTAACCTATTGTCCCAATAGTTTTTTTCAGATGTGATGCACCAGGCATTTTCGCCAAGCATTTTCGCTAAAAACCATTTTTCAACCAAGCGCGTTGCCCTTCCATTGCCATCAATAAATGGATGAATATTAACAAACACTAAGTGTATAAAAGCGGCATAATAAAATATTTCTTCGATGGCTAATTTACTTTGTAATAGAACAGAAATATCAGCAAAAAATTTCTCCAATTCTTGTTTTACAAATTCAGGTTCTATTGCTAAATAAATAAGCCGTCCCTCGCTTCTCACTCCTACTTGTACTTTTCTTATTTTGCCCCGCTCTTTTTTAACAAGGATAGAGTGCGTTAATATTTCATGTGCCTTTAATAATGTTGCTAGCGACAATTCATTTTCCTTGGCAAACTGATAGGCTGCAATCAGCTGCTCTATCTCCTTCATTTCTTTTGTCTTGAGGTGTAGCTTAAACTCGCTTGCCTTTAAATATGTATCAAAACTTACTGTATTGCCTTCAATATTAGAAGAATGCACGGCAGCATTGGCAAGGTAGAAAGTAAAATTATCAAGGCTATGCGGCTTGCTTTTTAGTAAGGCAAACGAAGTTGCTATGTCAACTGTTAATTGGTTTTTATATTCATTTAAGTATGCATCACTTAATATTTTCAACTCCATTTTGCTTTATTTTACTAATCCTCACCAAATTGGCAATACCACTTTGCTTTGGTTTTCATACACCCTTATGGTTGCTTTTTTAAAATCCTCGTCTTTTGCATGGTAAATATCCAAGAACTGCTGCGGGTTCCTGTCTACCAGTGGGAACCAGCTACTCTGTATTTGCACCATGATACGGTGGCCTTTTTTAAAGGTATGGGCAATGTCGGGCATGGTATATTTTACTTGTGTTGGCTGATTTGGCACAAAGGGTTCTGGCTTTTCGAGACTGTTCCTAAACTTGCCACGCATAATATCCCCACGTACCAGCATCTGGTAGCCATTCATTACATAGGTATCATGTGCTGAATAGTCGAAACTATCCGGGAAAACGTCTATTAGCTTCACTATAAAGTCGGCATCGGTTGTGCTAATGCTTACCAATAAATCGGCCACCAAGGGGCCAGCCACCGTAATGTCGTCAGAGAGCACTGGCGATTGGTAGGCCAATACATCCGTCCGGCGGGCAGCAAAACGCTGGTCGTCCGTCATATATTCCCTTGTCCTGTCTGCAGTTACTTCCTGCGTGTAAGGTACAGGCTTGGCAGGGTCGCTGATATATTCGGTATAGCTGCTTAGCGGCTTCATTTTGCTTTGCATAGAAGAAAGCCCCCCATTTGCCTGCAAATAAAAGTCGGTGGGCTTCATGCCAGCAGGTGGCCACTGCGGAAGCTTTTTCCACTCATTGCTGCCACTAAAGAAAATAGTGGCTTTGGCAAGGAAATCCAAACTGCCTTGCCCTTTGAGGTAATAATTGAAATAAGGTAGCTCAATATTGTTTTGGTACCATTTGGCAGTGTTGCTGCCAAACTGCACATTGCCTAGGTGCGTGCCATCATTACTAGCCCATTGGCCATGAAACCAAGGACCAATTACCAATTTGTTGCTGGCTGCTTTGCCATTTGCTTCAATGGCTTTGTATAAATTCCATGTGCCAAAGCAATCCTCGGCATCAAACAGGCCACCAACTACCAGCGTGTTGGTTTTTATATTGTCCACAAAATTGCGGGGGTTGCGTGCTTTCCACCAATCATCGTACACAGGGTGGTTCATTACTTCGTGCCAAAACAAGCAACTATCACCTATCAACCGACTAAAATTGGGCAATGCCCCTGTACGCAGGTAAAAATCGTAACTATCCTTTGTAGGGAAATCAAATTCTTTTGCAGCTTCTTTTGTTGGGCGGGGGTGTGGCTTTCCAAAACTAAAATCGAAGCCAAACTCGTCCATCAAAAACAAAGCACCATTGTGGTGCGTGTCGTCGCCGGCAAACCAGTCTGTTACAGGTGCCTGCGGGCTAACCGCTTTGATGGCAGGGTGGTTGCACAAGGCAGCCATGGTGCTGTAAAACCCAGGATAAGAAATGCCAAACACGCCCACATTGCCATTGTTGTTGCCGATATTGGCAAGCAGCCAATCAACGGTGTCGTATGTATCGCTGGCCTCGTCTATTTCTTTTCCTTTTTTATTAGGGTTAAAGGGGCGTATGTCCTGGAAAACACCCTCGCTCATCCACCTGCCACGCACGTCTTGTTTTATAATAATATAACCCTCCTTGTAATATTTCATTGCATAGCTGCTATACCATACCCTTCTGAAATTATCCTCGCCATAAGGGGCACAGGAATAAGGTGTGCGGGTTAATAAAAAAGGGTGCTTTTCTGTGTTGTCCTTGGGTACATATATAGAAGTAAACAATTTTACGCCATCACGCATGGGTATCATTACTTCTTTCTTTGCATAATGTTTCATTATCCAAAGGCTGTCTGCATTCTGGGCCACAGCTAGTAATGGGAGCAATAGGATTAACATCAATAATTTCCGCATTGTTTTTTCTTTTAAGTAATCAAAGTAAAGAATAATTCGGGAATGACAATTGGTAGATTGGGGTGCATAAAAGTTTTTTCATTTTTTTTTATTAAAAAAATCAACCTAGCCTAACCTCGCCCCTCCCGAAAGACTCGGACAAGTTACCTAAAGGAAAAGGTAATAGGGACAGGGCAAGGATACAATATTTGTATAATTTTAATAATGTGAATATCTCCTAGTGTAATATTAAAATAGTTTCAGTTTTGCTATTTTTGTGAGATTTTTACGCTGTCTCTTTTTTTTTAAAAATCGTTACCTCCCTCGTAAGCCATTGATTATCAATAAAAATATCAAATTTTTGTGCTTGATTTATGCTTATTTTATGATTATTTTGTGCTTGATTTATGCTTGTTTTGTGCGTAATTTATGCTTATCTTATGCTTATTTTACCGCCATAAATACAAGACCAAATTTGGGGACTACAACTATATTAATATTAGTAAAAAAAGAACTACGATTGGGATGCAAAGACACTAGTTTTGTAAGTAGTTTGTATTAAGTGCGTTTCTAGCACAAAGATAAGGTTTTATAGATTGGGTGGTATCAGGACTAAGCGAAAAACTTTTATGTATCCGTCGATTGATTTAAATCTACTTTTAGTAACACTATTTGTATGTGTAATTGTATAATTTGTGAAAATAGAAAACATAAACTAATAAAAAATTAGAATATATTAAAAAAACTATACTTTTGTATGACGATTGTACCTACAGGGGATCTCTTAAAGTAATTTATACTGCTTATAACTGCTTTTGTAATTGGATTAATTGCTTTTTTGGATACTTGGGTTTTACTAATAAAGCCATATTTTCTTGATTAAATACATACATACCTGCCATGAAAATTAGGAATATTTTCTTAGTTATTTTGCCATTTCTGCTGCTTGCATTAGCTATTTTTTTATTTAGCTAATAAAGTATTTATACCTACTAAGTTGCAAGTTTGGTTAATCTGCCACGAAGGCACGAAGACACAATGTGGCACAAAGTTTTAAGGGGAAAGAAGAAAAGAGAAAGGTTTATATTATCCATACCTTCTTTACCGCATTTTTCTTTATGCTTCTGTATTTTTTTATGCCTACGCGGCGAAATAATACCTAGTTAGTAAGTACTATAAAGTAGGCTAGGCAGTATATTTGCTTGCTTCATGCTACAGCTTCAACAAATATCTTTAGTGCAATTCCGCAATTATGCAAGCCAACAATTTGCGTTTACTGAAAAAGTAGTGGGCATTTGTGGGCTTAATGGAAGCGGGAAGACAAATTTGCTAGATGCAATTTATTACCTTGGTTTCACCAAAAGCTATTTTACCCGTAGTGATAGCCAAAATGTGCACCACGGCACGGAAGGAATGCGGCTGCAAGGCGAATTTTTATTGAATGATGAACCTCAACAAGTGGTCTCTATTTTGAGGGAGAACAACCGCAAAGAATTTAGCATAAACGGCTCTGAATATAAAAAATTTAGTGAGCATATTGGGCGATTGCCATGCGTGATGATTGCGCCAGATGATATTGCCCTTATCATTGGCGGCAGCGAGGAACGCAGGAAATTTATAGATACCATCCTATCGCAGATAGACAGGGAATACTTGCAGCAATTGATAGATTATACCAAAATATTGCAGCAGCGGAATAGCCTACTGAAACAAGCAAATGAACAAGGCAATATAAACGAGGCATTGCTGCAAATACTAAATGAGCAACTTGCCCATAACGGGGAATGGATATATAAGCAACGCAGTTTGTTTTTAGGCTCTTTCCTGCAATTAACATCGGAATTTTATACCCGCATTGCTGGCAAGGACGACATGGTAGCCATAAGCTATGAGAGCAACTTGCAAAATGGGGCAATGTTGCAACTGCTGCAAAGCAGCCGCCAAAAAGACATGGTACTGCAACGAACGACAATAGGGGTACATAAAGACGACCTGATTGTGAAAATGGGAGAGAGGCCTTTTAAAAATGAGGCATCGCAGGGGCAACGTAAAAGCTTGCTTTTTGCCTTAAAGCTAGCCGAATGGCAAACCCTTAAAACACAAAAGGGCTTTTCCCCCATCCTTTTATTGGACGATGTATTTGAAAAACTAGATGAAGAACGAATGCACAACCTTTTAGGATGGGTTTGCACAGATAATGGCGGGCAGGTATTTATAACGGACACTCACAAAGAAAGATTGCAGGGGCAATTGGGCGCAATTGGGGTTGCCTACCAGTTGATAGAACTTTAACCTGGATTTTGCAATTGAAATCTATTGCAAGCCCCAACTACTTCAAACACAAGCATTTGCTTGATTTTTTGGCCTTGCCATAGTACACTATGTTTTCGACCAAAAATTCTGCCCAAATACTTGTCTTTATTGCATTTGAGCCTTTCATAACGAAGTCAACTGCAAAATCCGGGTTTAAGTTATTTTGAATTTTAGAGTAGGTAAGTATGCAGACTTTTTTAAGTTAATACTATTTATTTTAGAGACCTCACCCCAACTCCTCTCCGAATTATATTAAGGTAATTAGGGCTTATTACTTATTATTGTTTTTTTTAAACAGTATTAACAAGGAATAGGATCAAAAATAATTTTCTTAATTGCTAAAAAAGCTTAAGTATAACTGTTGTTGATACCATACCTATTTTACTTGTGCTATTTGGTCTTGAAATAGTTGTCAAGCATTAATAATGCAGTTTTAAATTCTTGAAACCTGTCTTTGTTCAGAATTTTTATTAGTGCATTTTCTAAGTCTTCATTTGCTTTCTTAAAATCATCTAAAAATTGCCGCCCTTTTTCTGTTAAGGATAGCGTTTCTGATTTTTTATTGTTTTTTGATGGGCTTGTCGCCAAATACCCGTTTTCAATTAGCTCATGATTCAATTTTGAGATTGCTTGTCGCGAAATGCCCAATTGTTTTGCTACAATATTGTGGTTATTTTCCTTTGTTTCAATTCGGAGCAAAATACTTACATGGGTTGTTCTAATATCTTGATAACCAATATCTGCCCATTTTTGGTTTGATGAAATAGCCAATTGCCTTGACAAGTGGTGAATAAGCCCCGAAATATTTTTTTCATCATTCATTTGGTAGTGTCATTTTATTTGACATATATTTGTCAATAGTATTGACATTGTGTAAATACTATTGACGCAAATATAAAACAATAAAATGAAAATTGAAATTGAGAAAATTAGTATTGCTGGGTTAAAAGCCCTTCAATTTGCCAAGGAACAAAATGCATCTATTTGCTTAACTGTTATTGATGACGGCGGGCATATTGTTTATCAAATTAGAATGGATAATGCAAACTTTATGACGAGTGAGGTAGCTTTCTTAAAAGCGAAAACTGCTTTCTTATTTAAATGCCCATCACATAGTTTAAGGGCAATTATAGAGAAAGTACCTGTTTTGGTTCATGCAATTGAGCTAGTGCCTGGTGATGCTTGCATGTTAGAAGGTGGTTTTCCTTTAAAACTTAATAACAAATTTGTGGGTGGAGTTGGTGTTTCTGGCGGCAACTTTGAACAAGATTTAGGGATAGCTTCTGCTTTTGTTGAATTTTTAAATGAATTGCACAATGGAAATTAATAGTGAAGAAATACCGTTTGATGTTCGTTACAAATTATTAACTGGAACTATTGTGCCTCGCCCAATTGCTTTGGTGTCAACTATTTCACCAAATGGGGATTGTAACCTTGCACCATTCTCATATTTTAATATTGTAGGCCATAATCCAATGGCTTTATCGTTTTCTGTGGCAGGCATTAAACCAAACAGGTCAAATAAAGATACTTTCACAAACATTGCTGCAGAAGAAAAAAGTGAATTTGTCATTAACATCGTTAATGAAGCCATAGCAGTAAAGATGGCGAAAACAGCAACTGTTTTAGACTATGGTGTTTGTGAATTTGAATATTCTGGTTTAACAAAAGAAAAAAGTTTAACCGTAAAGCCATATCGTGTTAAAGAGTCGCCTGTATCATTTGAGTGTGAAACTTTTAAAATTATTGAAGTTGGCATTTCTAAACTAATAATTGGCCTTGTGAAACACTTATATGTTTCGGATGAATTATTAGAAGATAATTTCAGGGTTAATCAGTCAAAACTGAAAGCAGTTGGCAGGATGGCTGGTTCAAGCTATTGTGTATCCACTAATTTATTTACTGTTGATGATGAAAAGTTTTTTCCGTTGTAACTGCGAGTGATATTATTTAGAGCAACAAGATTATTTATGAACATACCCCCTAATTTATCACTTATCAGTTATAACTAATTTACCTTTGCTTAATGGGAGAATATAGCATTGGGGATGCCATAAAAAGCATGGTAAGCAAGAGCAATTTGCGCAACGGCGTGCGTGCCGTGCAAATAGAGGAAGTATGGGAAAGCGTAATGGGCAAGACCATTGCTAAATATACCGAGAAATTAAAAATAATCAACCATACCCTTTTCATCACCACGCATGTGGGGCCTTTGAAGAATGAATTGGTTTACCAGAAGCCACAAATTATCCAACGCATCAACGAGGCATTTGGAGAAAAAGTAATTAGCCAAGTGGTGATAGATTAAATTTATTAAAAATTGCCACAAAGGCTTGAAGGTTCAAAGTAGCGCGAAGGATTTAAGGGAAAGAAGAAATTTTATATTTTACATTTCTCCTTTTCTTCTTTGTGCTACTTCGTGTTTCAGTGCCTTTGTGGCATAAAAAAGGCCCAGAAAATTCTGAGCCTTTTTTTATGTGCGGCAAAGGAGATTCGAACTCCCACGCCCATGACAGGCGCTACCACCTCAAAGTAGTGCGTCTACCAATTTCGCCATCGCCGCATCTGTTCTGCTGCAAATGTAATGTATGGCAGGTTTATTTTGAATGCTGATTTTAAATTTTGTTGATTATTGCCTTTTTGACAAAAAAGAAGAAATGGGCTAATTCTTTTTTGCTTTGCTGATTGGTTGTGAAAAAATTATTGCTTTTAAACCCCGATAGGTAGGCTGTTCAGAATAGGCTTTAAAGACTTCGTACAGTTTTAAGCGAAGGTTTAACCACAAAGAACACAAAGTTTTTCGCAAAGAAGCATAAAGGAAGCTGCCTTTAAGGTAAAACGTTTCACTTAAAGGACACAAAGAACGGTGCGACTAGACTACTAAACAGTAAATGTACTTGTGCGTAAGTAGCTGAATACTGTGCGAAGAAGAACCGCTGATTCTGAACAGCCTACCCGATAGGTTTAAAAAAAGTAGCCACAGGTGCAACCCGTGGTAAACTATTAAGAATATGAGTAACCCTGCAAGAGGGTGGAGCTGTTTATGGCATCATACTTTACGCTACCATTCAATAGCAGATACGATTTTAAGTTCAAATCTTGTGAGTTTCGTTGCCGCAATACATTCCTACCACGGGTTGCACCTGTGGCTACTGTTGTTTAACCCTTCAAGGGTTTTTAGTAAACCCATCAGTAGCTCAAAAAAGATTTATCCCAAAGAGTAACCTTAAACTCCCATTTAAACATAACAATAAAAAGGTTATCTGAATGTTACAACCTATCCTACTACTACAAGAGAATGTACCACCCTAATGTTTTGTTGCCAAAAAGCACCAAGAAAATAGTATTCCACTACTACCAAGCCCTTTAGCGAGCCATCAACATTTATCGTCATCACTACTACGCTACAACACTACAAAACCCTTGTAAACATTGATGTTTAGTTCATCAACCACCCTATAATCTAGGCTTTTGCATCGGCGTTCCTTTGACTTGCAATACAGCAAAACAAAATAAGGACGCCATGAAACGCATCATCACACTCATCGCAATAATCGTTGTTACAATACTAAAAGTAAATGCACAACAATACAACGCCCTTCCATTTGGCGTGTCTCTCTGCGGCGCAGAATTTGGTACTGATAACCTGCCAGGCGTTTACAACACCAACTATATATACCCTGATAAAAATGAAATACAATATTTCGCCAGGAAAGGCGTAAGCGTAATGCAATTGCCTTTCCGCTGGGAACGCATCCAAAAAAGGCTTGGCGGTCCATTAGATGCTACTGAGCTAGCATATATGAAACGCTTTTTGAATGACTGCGCTGCTTCTGGCGTAATGGTAGTATTGAACATGCACAATTTTGCACGTTACAAAATGAACAATGTAGAATACATTATTGGCACACCACAAGTGCCTGTTGCAGCTTTTAAAGATGTATGGACTAAAATGGCTGCTGCATTGAATGGTTTTGATAACATTTATGCTTTAGACATAATGAACGAACCTCACGACATGGGCAACAACTCTTGGTTCAATGCTGCCCAACAAGCCATTAACGGCATCAGGCAAGTAAACAGGAACATCTACATCATGGTAGAAGGCGAAAGCTACTCAAACGCTCCTTTATGGGCTGAATACAATGACAATTTGAAAAACCTGTACGACCCAGCCGACAACATCATTTACAATGCCCATTGCTATTTTGACGGCGATTTGTCTGGCACTTATGCTAAAAGCTATGATGCAGAAAATATTACTCCACAAACTGGCATAGATAAAGTAAGCCCTTTTGTTAACTGGTTGAAAGCCAATAGGAAAAAAGGGTTTGTAGGTGAATTTGGAGTACCTAAAAACGACAGGCGCTGGTTGCCAGTTTTGGATAATTTCCTTCGTTATTTAACTGATAATGGCATTAGTGGTTCATACTGGGCAGCTGGTCCATGGTGGAAAAGCTACCCACTTTCTTTGCACCCAATAGCTGGCAACGACCAACCTCAAATGGGTATTTATGCCAAATATCTACAAAACAATGGCGTAGCAGTAGCAAGGAACTAATTTAATTAGGAATTAAGAATTAGGAATTGACAAATGCTGTTGTTGTATAATCAATAGAGGTGTTGCGCAATAAGTGCAGCACCTTATTTCTCTTGTTTCTTTTGTTTTTCTAAAGGTATTTAAGGCTTCACAAGCGATATTTAAACTTTGCCTATGAAATAAAAAAAAGGGCTTAAATGGCATTAAAATAGGCAAATACGTTAATTTAATTTACACTAAGTATGCAGACATAATTAAGTTAATACTATTTATTTTAGAGACCTCACCCCAACCCCTCTCCGAAGGAGAGGGGCAAGAACGAAACCCTCTTAGAATTATATTAAGATAATTATGGCTTATTACTTATATCGCCAAAATGGTGAGCGTTTAATTTTGGAGCACTTCACGAGTGAGCAACTCTGTAAGAGTGGCTCACTCTGAATGTAGGCAGCCTTACTATTTGTGATGGTTGATTATCTACTTTGATTGCAAAAGCATTACTGAAAGTATCACGCTCTAAAATCGGTAATAAAGTATGAATGATGTATAAAAACAAGGCTGTTTCTATGTTGAAGCAAAATCAGGAAGGCAAAAAGTAAATTATTTCCTGATTTATTTTGATTTTTTATAAAAAATATTTAGTTGTAATGGGCATTTTTTTGCTCAAAAAAAAGATGTTTTTGATAGTTTTTGAGTAGCAATTAGCATTGGTTCATAAAAATTGCTCTAATCAAATTACTACACGGCATTGATATACATTGATAGTGCAATCGTAGCTACGGTTGCATATAAACCTCTCAAATAAGGCTTTCTTTGTGGAATAATAAATGCATCAAGAGAACCAATGCAGGTTTTCTTGAATGGTATCCTCATCCCATTAGTTTCCGGGGCTATTTTACTGCCACATTGTTACTAAACCAAGTTTTGTGCCAATCTGTTAGATTTGGCAACTTTTAGAAAATTACCCAAACAAAAAAGGGAAACTGGCAAAACCCAGCTTCCCTTTAAGGAATAAATTTATTTGAATACTTGCCGCACTACTTGGCAACAGGCCCAATAGGCAAAACCACTTTGCCATATACTTCATTTAATAAAACGGCCATCCCAGTGTAAATGGCTGCTGCGCCGCAAACAATGCCTTCATAGCCTGTAAACAGTTTTAGGGAGGCGTTGCCAGTTGCATCGCCGATAGCAAGCAAAAAGAACAAAATGGTCAACGTAGCAAATACAAACTGCAATGCCTTGCTAATTTTTAATGTGCCAATAAACAGGAACCCGGTAAAAATGCCCCACATGACCAAGTAGGCGATCATGCCTTGTGTAGAGCTAGCCGCAACCCAGCCTAGCTTAGGCATTACAATAAGCCCTACCAACGATAGCCAGAAAAAACCATAAGACACAAAAGCAGTAAGCCCAAATGTGTTGTTCTTTTTAGACTCCATGATGCCGGCAACAATTTGTGCCAAGCCACCATAAAAAATACCCATTGCCAAAATCATGCTGTTCATCTCATAAATACCCGCATTGTGCAGGTTTAGCAATACAGTGGTTAGCCCAAAAGCCAACAATCCCAATGGGGCAGGGTTGGCAGAAGTGTCCTTAATAATTGTTGTTGTTTGATCCATACGGCATTTAATTTTTAAAAGTGAAACAATCAGGTTGCTAAGATATTTTTTTAAACCATTGAAACTGTATTATTTTTTAGAATTTACTGAGGCGTTATCTTAATCAATTTGCTATGATGCCACAAAAACACAAAAGGGACAAATTTTTATAAGAAGAAAAAGAAAGAAAATGCCCCTTTACTTAATTTGCTTCTTAGTGTTTCTTTATTACTTTGTGGTTTTGTGGCAAAATTATAATCGAATAGTAACGTTTTTTTTTATCTTGCCAGCATGAAAAAAATTATCATCACTGTTGACGGGTATTCATCTTGTGGCAAAAGCACACTGGCAAAGGCGCTTGCAAAAAAATTGAATTATGTATTTATAGACAGTGGTGCCATGTATAGGGCTATTACTTTTTACTTTTTGCGCAATAATATTGATTGGAACAACACGGGGGAAGTAATTGAGGCACTTAAAAACATACATCTTTCGTTTACCTATAACGAAAAGTATGGTAGCAGCGACATATTGCTGAATGGTGAGAATGTAGAAACCCATATACGTGAAATGGCTATAAGCGATAAAGTAAGCGATGTAGCTGCCGTGAAAGAAGTAAGGGAGTTTACTGTTGCCCAGCAGCAAACAAACACCGCCAGCAAGGGCATTGTGATGGATGGGCGTGATATTGGCACTGTTGTTTTCCCCGAAGCTGAGTTGAAAATATTCCTTACTGCCGACCCAGCAGTAAGGGTAGAAAGGCGGTATGCCCAAATAGTGCTTAAAGACCCCACTATAACAAGGGAAGAAATAAAGAAAAACCTAGAAATGCGTGATTACCTTGACTCTACAAGGGAGATAAGCCCACTAAGGAAAGCCGAGGATGCCATAGTGCTGGACAATAGCCACCTTACGCAGCAGGAGCAGGTTGATTTGGTACTGCAATGGGCAAATGAAAAGATAAATAGCTAGCTGCAACAAACCTTGTAAGGCTTTTAAGCCTTACAAGGCAATATCTACCCATTGTAATAGCTGTTCCAAGTACTGCTGGTCTGTCTCGTCAAAAGCACTTAGGTATTCACTGTCAATGTCCAATACGCCGGCCACTTCACCATCATGGAACAAGGGCAGTACAATCTCGCTTTTAGAAAGGCTGCTGCATGCAATATGCCCTTCAAATTTTTCAACATCAGGCACGATAAGCGTTTTTGCCAGTTCCCAGCTTTTGCCGCAAACGCCCCTTCCTTTTTTTATGCGGGTGCAAGCTATTGGCCCCTGAAAAGGAGCCAATACCAATTCTTCATTTTTTACTAAATAAAAACCTACCCATAGCCAGCCAAACTGTTGCTTTAGTGCTGCGGTAATATTTGCAAGGTTGGCTATCAAATCATTTTCACTTGCTATGAGTGCCTCTATTTGTGGCAAAAATGCTTTGTATTGTTCTGCTTTTGTGCCTTGTATTACCAATAAATCTTCTGCCATAATACCTTCTTGGAAAAGTTGTTTTGAATATGATTTTCTTAAACCCGGATTTTGAAGTTGAAATCTATTGCAAGCCCCAACTACTTCAAATACAAGTGTTTGCTTGATTTTTTGGCCTTGCCATAGTTCACTATGTTTTCGACCAAAAATTCGGCTCAAATACTTGTCTTTATTGCATTTTAGCCTCTCATAACGAAGTCAACTGCAAAATTCGGGTAAAATGAATTCAGCTCTTAAGGCTACTAAAGGATATTATAAGTTTAGTGCAAACAAAAAATATAACCAAAAACAGAGAAGCTATTTGCACTAAAAACATTAAGTAAAATACATCAAATTGGTATTGGGCATTTTGCAAATAATTAAATTAGGTAAAAGTATAGACACAAAAATACCATACAAATCATTGATATGTATGGTACTAAGAATATAAATTAATATTAAACGAGTACTGCTTTATTTTACAGCTACCAGTTGCTGCCTTTTAAGTTGTAAAGCAACATAAGCAACGCCTGTAGCAATAAGCATAACACTCATGCCCCTGTCTAATGGTACAACAGGACCATCAGCTGATGGATCAGAGAAACCTGGATCTCCAGAACCAGGCCCACCAGGAAAATCTGCAGGAGTTTGTGCATTTACATTTGAGTGCAAGCATACACCTAGTAGGGCAACAAAGCAAATAAGTTTAATTTTTTTTCTAACTTGTTTCATATAAATAAAATTTCTTGTGCACTCGTTTAACAAATTCAATAATATCAATTCCTTTGCAATAATAAGTATTTATTTTAGTACAAATAAAATAAATTTAGGTTTTTTTTATAAAATGTTAATAAAAAGGCAATTTTGCTGTATAACAATGGGTTAAACCTCTTTTTTAAAGCAGTTTATTTCCTTTTCTATATTTAGGTAAGGATATTGTTGCTTCATTTGCACTGCTTTTTTTAACTGTGCGTCAAGAAATTGGCGATGCTGATTTGATGCAGGGTTGAATGCTTTGTGGTTGCTTGCCGTTACTAATTTTTTTATATCTTCCATTAACTGCCGGGTTGCCTCGCTGCAGCAACTTTCGGCAAATTTTTCAAGTACAAACTGGGTGGCAGCATAGTTTGGGTGCGCAAGGTCAATATCAAAAAAACGGTAGTCCCTCAACACATCTATAACCAATTCGTAAGCAGGGAAATAGGAGATTTGCCCAAATTTGCCTGCTAAGTGGTGCACTGCTTCTATTAGCCTTGCCTTGCTGCGGTTATTGTCTACTACGCCATCCCTTAAATGCCTTACTGGGCTGATGGTAAGCATTACTTTTATGTGTGGATTAAACTGGAATAATAGCACAAATGCGCTTTCAAGCGCAGCTATGGTTTCCTCTATGGTAAATAAGTGCTTGGTAAAAGTTTGAGCGGGAGCTTTGTGGCAATTGGCAACTGGTTGGTTGTTTTCAACAAGCTTATAACCAAACGAAGACCCGAGTGTAACAATCAGCCAATTGGCCTCTTTTAAAAATTCATGTGCTGTTTGCTGCGATTGGTTGATGCCATCTAAAACAGCTTGTTTGTTAATGCCCGAAAAGCGGCTATGGTGGTGCCAGCTATGCCATGCTTCGTTTAAATAAAACAGTTCGCTTGGTAAGTATTGTTTGTTCTCAATATAAGAAATAAGGCTGCTGGCTACGCTGATGGGGTCGAATAAAATACCATTTGGGTTTTGTAGCACGTTGAATTTTACATCACGCAAATAGTTGCCAATATGTTCTGTAAAGCAAGACCCAACTAGCAATAGATTATCGTGGTAAGTAATTGCTGGCTCAATGGGTTTTATGAATATGTTGGTAAAAAATTGCACGCTATTAATTTAAAACTCAAAACTTAAAACTCAAAACAATTTCATCCCATCCTTTGTTTCAATGCCTCATAAAGCACTATGCCTGCTGCTACGGATACATTGAAAGAATCGAACTTGGTGGCCATTGGTATGGAAAAAAAGGCATCGGCAGCTTTTGCAAGGTAGGGCTGTACTCCTTTTTCCTCATTGCCCATGATGATGCAGCAGCCATCGGTTAGCGGCAACTCGTAAATCTTTTTCTCGGCCTTCATCTCGCTCGTGTATACCAATACCCCTTTTTCGCGCAGGCTGTCCACTGCCTTTATCAAGCTATTTACCCGTATAATATGTATATGGTCCAATGCGCCTGCACTGCTTTTCATGGCTTCCTCGTTCAAAAGCCCTACGCCCTTGTCCGGGATAATAATGGCTTGTGCGCCACAGCAATATGCACTGCGGGCAATTGCCCCTATGTTCCTTACATCTGTAATGCCATCAAGCATTATAAACAAAGGTGTTTCTCCTTTTTCTGTTATTTCTTCCAATACCTCATCTAATTCTTTATATACCACCAATGCAGCAAGGGCAATTACCCCTTGGTGGTTGGCTTTGGTCATATAATTTAGCTTTTCCACGGGTACCATTTGCATTGGCACGTCAAACTCTTTCGACAATGCCCTGATATGCGACAGTACTTCGCCACTGGCATTTTTTTGCAGCAAAATTTTATCTATTACCCTGCCGCTTTGCAATGCTTCCACCAAAGGCTGGCGGCCAATAATAAGCGTTTCTTTTTTCGACATTTTGTAAAAATAGTTGACAATTAATAATTGACAATTTAAAAAGCAAGTTACTACTCAGGTGTTTTTTTGCCACAAAGGCACAAAAACACGAAGTAACACGAAGGAAAAAGAAGAAGGAAAGTAACTTAATTCGTTATGTCCACTTTCCCCTTCAAAATCAATAACTCTAGCTTTTGCAATGCCAACAAAGAAAGCCCATCTTTTAGCCTGCCATCATTTGCCATGGCAAACACTTCTTCAAGAGGCAGTTTTTTCACGGCCAATTGCTCAGTTTCCTCGGGTTCTGCCTCGTGCTGGGTAAGGCCTGTGGCCAAGAAATATTCGGCATATTCATCGCCTACAGAGTTGGATAAGTAGGCATCACTAAGTTTTAGCCAGTTTTCCGCTTTTAACCCTGTTTCTTCCAGCAGCTCTCGTTTGGCCGCCTCAAGCGAATCTTCTTCCCAAGGGCAGCCGCCTTCAGGTATCTCCCAGCTAAATTGGTTGATGGTAAACCTATATTGGCCTACCAAATAAGTAAACCCTTCTCTGTCCACTGCTATCACGCCAATTGCTTTGTTTTTAAAATGCACTTTGCCATAAATGCCTTTTCCGCCACTTGGGTTCAGTACGTTGTGGTGTATAACCGAGATCCATGGGTTGTCGTAACTGGTATGTTGGTCTATAATTATCCAGGGATTGGTATTTTCATCGTGCATTTTATAAATCTTAAAAGTTAAATAATGATTTTATGGTTATCCTAAATCTTGTGTGGTATGTTTTAATCACAAGGCACACAAGGAATAAGAAACACAAGGAACACAAGGCGATACGCTTATGCTTTCGTGGTTATGCCCTATAAAGTACCTGCAATGTGTCGGTTGTTTTTTGCGAAAGCAAAATGGTTTTCCCTTTTGTCATTTTATCAATGGCACTATCGTTGTAGTGCCTTATGGTTAAAAGTTCTAACCCCGTTTCTACCTGCACGTCAAAAATTGCTGATGCAGCCGAGGCCAATTGTTCCACTTTGTCTTTGCGGCCATCCATGCACAGTTGCAGGCTTATCGCTCCGGTTTGGATGAGGTTGGGTTTTATTTTTAAGTCTTTGAATATTTTATACAATGCAATCAAAGGTTCATCCCCAACAAAAGAAAAATCTTGGCTGTGCAAATGCACCAGCACCTGTGCTTGCTTTACCACAAATATGGGCGGCAGGTTTTTCACTTGCTTTTTATAGATGGTAGTGCCGGGCAGGGCAGGGTTTAAGAAGCATTTTACATGCAACGGTATACCTTTGTTTTGCAGCGGCTTTATTGTTTTTGGGTGGATAACCTGCGCACCGTAATAAGCCATTTCTATTACCTCGTCAAAACTTAATTCTTTTAGAATTTGCGCTTCTGGAAATGTTTTGGGATCGGCGTTCATCACCCCTTCCACGTCTTTCCATATCGTTAGGCTTTCTGCATCTAATAAATTGGCAAAAATGGCAGCAGAATAATCGCTTCCCTCACGGCCTAGCGTAGTGCTTTCGTTTTCATCGGTGGAGCCAATAAACCCTTGGGTTATATAGATAGGAAAGGTGCTGAAGTTAATTGCCGTGTCAATAGCTTGTTTTGTTCGCTTCCAGTCTATAGAAGCATCCCTGAAATTATCATCGGTGCGTACAATGTCCCTAACATCTAGCCATGTATTGGCTATACCCGCTTCGTTTAAATAATTGCTCACGATACAGGTACTTAGCAATTCGCCTAGGCAAACAATCTGGTCGTAATAATAATCGTATTCACGCACGGGCTTATCATGCAGCAGCCATTCTACTTCCGTGAAAAAGTCGTTTAGCTGGGCATAGCATATATTGTAATGCGTTACTAATAAGTATTTGGCAATGGTGGTATGCTGCTGCTTCACCACGTTGAACAGTTGCAAAGCCTGTTCCTTATTATGCTCGAAAAAAGTTTCAGCCACTTTCTCAAGCGCATTGGTGGTTTTGCCCATGGCAGACACGATAATCATTAAATCTTCGCCTTGGTAACTATTGATAATGGCTGCCACATTTTCTATCCTGCCAATGTCCTGCACGCTTGCGCCCCCAAACTTAAATACTTTCATTTCCCTTTTTTATAGTTGAAACCGGCGGCAATATTAGCAATTATACTTGACGCAGCATGGGATTGTGGAAAGTACAATGGCACTAGGCCACAAAGTTTCAAGAAGGTCAAAAGACCTTAGTAATATTGAGGAAATAAATTTCTCCCTTTTCAGACCCGTTGGTTGCAAGATTTGTCAGGTAGCCTGTTTAGAATAGAGGTAAACCTCTTCATTCACTTTCCAATGGGTTTCAACCCATTGTTTTCACGGGGTTAAAACCCAATGGAGTAGGTGAAAACTGTACTAAAATAACCAATTGATTTTAAATAACCTACCTGACACGTTTAAACGGAGAAAGTTATTTCAGAAACTTTACTTAGGCAACAAGTTGCCATCATTAGGCATCTTA
>NZ_JBKHKJ010000041.1:0-27180 GCF_046546515.1 Parasediminibacterium schistidii
CATTCCATTATCAATACATTATCGTAAAATTCATTTAAATTATAATAAAAAATGAAGCTTAAAAAACACAAATAACTGAATATCAATGAATTACAGGCAAAAAGGAGAAATAGCAAAAAAATAAATCACTTAAAAGCAGAAAATAACCCATTCCAAATCTTCGCTTAGTTCTTCTTATTCCCTCGTTTGTTCTTGCCCCCTCTCCCTTTTTCTTGCTCCCTCTCCCTCTGGAGAGGGTTGGGGTGAGGTCGGGTTGGGGTGATGTCGGGAATAAGGGTACGCCTATCACAATCAATTATATATCTTGATGATGAATAAAAGAGGGGAATAAAAAGCGAAGATTCGAAATGTACTCAAAAATTACTTTTATACCCAAATGATACCTAATATTGTTGTCTGAAATGTTTTACAATGTTTATGAAAAAAAAGTATGTATTAGCTGCTGCATGTAGCCTTGCAATAGCAACAGGTTTTGCACAAACCAAAACAGTTACCCTTGATTATTATTTCAATCATGAATTTAAGAAAGCGGCCAATGGCGAAATGGCAAGGTTCCATTATATGTGGGAAGATACTGCCCAAAGCGGTTTTAGTAAATTAGGGAGTGTATTTACCAAGAATGGCTTTAAACTAAAAACACTGGAAATAGCCCCTACCGCAAGCAATTTAAAGGGAACTTCGGTTTACCTGATTGTAGATCCAGACACAGACAAAGAAACAGCCAAGCCCAATTATATACAACCAGAAGACATTAAAGCCATTGAAACCTTTGTAAAGAAGGGGGGGATTGTATTGATGCTGGCCAACGACAGCTTGAATGTAGAATTTGAACATTTCAACCATTTAACAGAAGCATTTGGCATACACCTGAACAAAGACATTAAAAGCAGGGTAAAGGGAGATGAATTTGAAATGGCAGCATTTTATACACCCAAACACGACAAAATTTTTAAAACTGCAAAGCATGTTTATTTAAAAGAAGTAACCTCACTTAGCTTGTCAAAAACTGCCAAGCCAATTTTAGTACACCAAACAGAAAAATATGTAGTAGCTGCTGCTGCCAAAGTGGGCAAAGGCATGGTAGTAGTAGTGGGCGACCCTTGGTTTTACAATGAATACCTAAACGGAAGGCTGGGTGAAAACACAGGCTGGGACAATGACAAAGCAGCGGATGACTTGGTAAAATGGTTTGGGAAGCTGGCGAAATAGATTATTCATAACCAGTTGCCACTAAGGCACAAAGACTCAAAGTAGCACGAAGAAAAGAAAGAAGGATTTCATGCTTTGTGTTTTTCTTGCTTTCAAACTTTGTGCCCACTTGTGTATTTGTTGCTTCCTGGTAAATTGCACCTGAGCTGTAATCAATGTTACAAATGGCTTGCTCTATTTTAGCATAAACAGGTAGATTTGCAGCTATAACGCTTATTATGGATAAAAGGTATAGTCAGTCAAAAGCATTAGGAGCCATTACCAAAGCCAGCTTCATTGCAAACCTGAAAAACCCGCAGTCGCTGGTGTTCAGTTTGCTGTTCCCACTAATATTCGTGTTTATTTTTGGCGCATTTGGCGGTGGCGGGTTTACTAAGTTCAACATAGCTTTGTCGCAAGGGTGCGACACTAGCAACATCTTGTACCAAACCATTGCAAAACAGCCGTTTATCGTATTTAAAAAATATACAGATACCGCCAAGATGCGGCAAGACCTTGAAAAAGGCAACCTCACAGGTATCCTTACCATACAGAAAACGGCAAGTGGCAGCGACACAAGCAATGCACTGCCGCATTTTAACCTTACCATTAAATCTACCTCGGCAAGCAGCCCCGATTTGTCGCAGCTAGTACCATTGTTAGAAAATATTGCTGATAAACTAGAGAAAAAACTAAGTGGCAACAGATCGGACTTTGTAGCCATAAAACAAGACATTTATAATGTGCGGCAGTACAAGCAAATAGACTTTGTACTACCTGGGCAAATTGGCTTCTCGTTGTTGTTTTCCACCCTTTTTGGCATAGCATTTACCTTCTTCAATTTGCGTGAACAATTGGTTTTGAAACGCTTTTATGCCACTCCTGTAAACAGGCTAAACATATTGCTAGGCATTGGTTTCAGTAGGATTTTCTTCCAGTTAATCAATGTGCTTGTATTGATTAGTGTAGGCCATTTTTTTATTGGGTTCACGCTGGCACATGGCTTTGCTACTTTTATAGAAATGGTATTGATGAGTGTTTTGTTTTTATTGATGCTAATGGGTGTAGGTCTTATTTTCTCCAGCATCGTGAAAAATGACACCATGATACCACTAATGATTAATATATTCAGTTTGCCGCAAATGCTGCTGTCTGGTACATTTTTCCCCATTACCGTGTTCCCGGTTTGGCTGCAAAACTGCTGCAAAATATTGCCGCTCACGCATTTTAACCTAGCAATGCGTAAAATATCTTTTGAAGGTACAAGCATCCTTGAGTGCTGGCAAAATATTGGCGTGCTGGGGCTTTGGATAGTGGCTATTTATTTTGTAGTATGGAAGGTTTTTAAGTGGGAATAGCACTTTGTTTTGAGTTTTGAGTTTTGAATTATGGTATAGGGTAGAATCTAATACCCCTTCTTTGCCTCCCTGTATTTTGCCTCAAAAACTATTTATGAAATTTATCAAGCTTGGTTTTATTAGTTTTTTTATATTTTTTTTAATGGCTACTGTTTTGGGTTTAGTATTCCCTTCTATAGTTGTGGTTTCCAGGGCAATAGACATTGGCGTGCCAAAAGACTCTGTTTATAGATTTATAAAAGACATCAATGGGTGGAAAAAATGGATGGATGGCATCAATGATAGCACCGCCATAATAGAAAGCCCTTTAAAAGCACATATTGGCCGTTCAGAAATAATCATTTCACCTACTCATATTGGGGACAGTATTGTAAATGCAACATGGGCCACCAAGAACAACGGTATTCAAGAAAGCAGCTTGCAACTATTCCAAGAAAAAGGGCAGGCTAACACAGTAGTACACTGGCAGTTTGTGCAACACATCAAATGGTACCCGTGGGAGCGTTTTGCATCGATGATGAGCGATAAAATAATGGGAACAATGATGGAGAAAAATTTGAACCACTTGAAAGAAATATTGGATGCCCCCTAATCAATTGAAACTTGATTATGGCAATTTTTAGTAAAGTTCTAATTACTCATGTTTTAGTTAGCATGCTAGGGTTTCTACACAACTCCATAGAATCACTTTTTTTTAAGAACATACCAATAAGCATAATTGCAAAGCCTACAAAGAAGCCAAATATCTATTTAACAATGTGTCCGTTCTTTGCTTCCCCTTATCCTTTCGTCAGGGTGCATAAAAGTCTCCCTACAAGCAACTGGTGTTTAGCTAAAAACAACCAATTTATATGTAAAATTAGTGCCATTCGTGCATTCGTGGTAAAATGGTTGTATAGGAGTTTTCGCTTTTTGGCGATATTCCCAAATCTTTAAAAACCTTATCTTTGTGCCAGAAATGCACTTGCTAAAAACACAGGTTAAATGTATTTTACAAGCTAATCAAATAGTATCTGTATCAAAGTTCTTTTTTTATTAATATTAAAATAGTTTTAGCCTAAAAAATTTGCCTTGTTTTTATAGCAATAAAGTACGCAGAAAGTACGCACAAAATGAGCATAAAATACGCAAAAAATATGCACAAATTACTCAAAAAATAGGCACAAAATAGGCATAAAATGCGCATAAAATTTTGCCGTTATTGTTGATAATCAATGATTTAAAAGCATGGGAACGATTTTTCAAAAAATCGCAAATAGGAAAAAAACCGAAAATTGTCAAAACTGAAACTATTTTAATAAAAAACCCAGAAAAAGTAATAGTGTAGAAATGGTATAAGTGTTCTCGTTTTGCATCCCATCTTCTTGCCTGTGGGGTGTTTGTTCCGGCTTTTTGGGATAAGTGGCGGGCAGGGTGGCACTAGGGTGTTTTTTCACTAAAAAGCGAAAAACTTTTATGCACCCTTTCCTCAAGTGAATGAAAATTCTCATTCCAAAAACTTTTATTTTTGGTTGCACCCAGTGTTATTTCTAAAAAAAAATAGCAGTATAGTAATGTTTCCGAAATAGCTATCCCCATTTAGCTATGCAGGTAGCTATTATATGATTCGTGGATGTTAACCTTGCTATCCCAAGATCCTTTTTGGTAATGGATGTAATAGTCTGAGTTTTTAGATATTGCGGGGTCGTGCCTTTGCTGCGACATGATGATGTACTTGTTTCGCTGGGCAATAGTATAGGTATTGTCTTCGTTGGTAACATGCCCATGGCTTGTTGTAGGGTCCATCATTACCCACCCATTTTTGGGCAGGAACACTTCTGCCCAAGTATGCTTTCCAGTAGTAGTCATTTCCATGGTGTAGCCGTGAATCGATTTTGCTGGTATATGGTTGGCCCTTAAAAGGGCAACAAACAAATCGCAATATTCCGAACAATCGCCATATCCTTTTTTCAATGCCCTTCTTGCACCCACCGTGTCTGGGCCATAGTCGGTATAGTAGGTTAGTTTTTCCTTTACATAACTATAAGTTTTCATTACTGTTTCTACGTTGTTGGCCTGCTTTAGTCCTGCTGCCAAGTCTTGTATTTCTGGGCAATCGCTTTCTATGTATTTTTCAGCCGAAAGGTTTTCTGGTGTATAAGCTGCGGCAAGTTGCGAGGTGTCTATTTCTTTAATTTGCTGGTATATAGTTATCTCACAGTCAATCTTTAGCTTAAATGCCTCATCTACACTATCAAAATGGAAATAAGCATAGTTCAAGTCATTTTTTAAAACAACGCTGTCTGGCTGGGTAGAAAAAGCCATGCTTTTAACCCATTGCCTGTCTTTTATGGAATAAGGCACTTTTACCTTTAGGAATAATTTCCTTATATAACCTTCGGGCTTTATTTTATAAATTAATGAAAAGCTTGCGTTTTTTTGGTATTTACTTTCATCGGTTGTGGAATTTTGCACCCCGGAACAAGAAATTGTTATCACGCAAACAATAAGGGTATAGTATTGGGTAAGCTTCATAAGTGAAATAATAGAATTGTACTAATGATGTGCAATTTTAATCAAAGAGCCACAAAGGCAAAAAAACACAACGAGGTACAAAGGTTAAGGTGAAAAAAAAGATTATCTATTTCTTCTTCTCATCTTAGTGCTTCTTCGAGCCTTTGCGTCTTTGTGGCAAAATAATTAAATGCAAAAGGTGAAAAACCATTTTCGTTTTTCACCTTTTTTGGGAGGAAATATCACCTTCCGTAATAGTGTTACCATTTACGGCAACAATGGTTAGAAAATAAAGGTAGGTAACATTTTGAAACCACAAAATTTTTCTTTCAATCTTTTGCAAACATTTTTGTTTGTAATCTAAATTAACGTATAAATCCCTTGGTATAACTTAAAACCTAAAACACAAAACTTAAAGCAAAAAATTAAACGTGCATTTTCTCTTTCTTGGCCAACAATACTTCTACTGTTTCCTCGTACATTTCATCAGGAACACAACAATCTACAGGGCAAACAGCGGCGCATTGAGGCTCCTCGTGAAAGCCCTGGCATTCCGTGCATTTGTTTGGGGAAATATAGTAGGTATCCACGCTTAGTGGGGCAAAACGTTCTGCCACATCTACCACAGTGCCATCAAGCAGGGTAAAGCTGCCTTTGATGGTAGTGCCATCTGAAATAGCCCACTCCACACCACCTTCATAAATAGCATTATTTGGACATTCTGGTTCACATGCCCCACAATTGATACATTCGTCTGTTATTTTAATAGCCATATCTGTACTTTTGAATTTGTTTGGGTGTAAAAATAAAAGAGTAAACTGATTTAAAAAAAATGGATTTACAAGAACGCATAAAAATAGTAGAAAAACTTGGCATTTATATGCAAAGTAGTGAAGATAACTGGGTAAATATAAAAGACAAAGCACTAAGGGAAAATCCATGGTTCACGAAAAACTTTATTTCGATTGCCATTAATAACATAGCCATCCATTTTTTGCAGGAAAATTTAGTGCAGCAATGGGTGGGTAAATATGGCGTAAAGGATATGCCTGCTATGCAAAAAAATGTAGGAATAGTAATGGCAGGGAACATACCATTGGTGGGGTTTCATGATTTCTTGTGCGTTTTTATCAGTGGGCACAGGCAAACAATCAAGATGTCTTCAAAAGACGCAGTGCTTATCAAGCACTTGGTAGATAAATTGATTGAATGGGACTATGGCGTGGCAGCATACATTCAATTTGCTGAGAACCTAAAAGGCTGCGATGCCTATATTGCCACTGGCAGCAACAACAGCAGCCGCTATTTTGATTTTTATTTTGGAAAATACCCCAATATCATTAGGAGGAACAGGACATCGATTGCCTTGCTTGACGGGGATGAAACAGAAAGTGAATTGGATAAACTAGCTGATGATATTCAATTTTACTTTGGGCTAGGTTGCAGGAATATTACCAAATTGTATGTGCCTACCGGGTACAATTTTATGCCCCTGCTGGAGGCATTGAAAAAATACGACTATTATTTTGATTTCCATAAATACAAGCACAATTACGATTACCAATTGGCTTTGCTGATGATGGGGCGTAGGTTTTACATGACCAATGGCTCAATAGTATTGGCAGAAGAAAAAAGTATTTTTTCGCCAGTAAGCCAGGTGAACTATGAGTTTTATACCGATAAAGAGAAAATACTTGGGGAACTGAAAAGCAACGAATCTATCCAGTGCATCGTTGGCAAAGGCAATATAGCTTTTGGTGCTGCCCAGCAACCATCCTTGGAAGATTATGCCGACGGTGTAGACACGATGTTGTTTTTAAGCGATTTGTAGAATAAGATTTTTCGCCACGAAGGCACAAAAACAGAAAGTGGCACGAAGAAAAGGTAAAGAAAGTAAGTTTATTTTTCTAAGTTTATTGGCATGAATACATGAAGTTGCACTAATATTTTTTTATTCGTGTTTATTTGTGCATTCGTGGCAAAATCTTTTAGATTTGGTTTATATTTTTCGTGCCTTTTCGTGTTTTCGTGCCTTTGTGGCAAAAAAAGGGTCATCCTGTAGAAACGGGACGACCTCTAACGATTGCTTGCCATATGAAAAGAGTTGAATAACTATCAGCCGCAAGCTATGCGTATAAAGAGCCGATGTTATTTGAGCAATTATTTCTTCTTGATAGAATCAACTTTTGCTTTAGCAGTATCAACTTTTGCTTTAGCTGAATCCAAAGATTTAGTTGAATCAACCATTTTAGTTGAATCAACCATTTTAGTTGAATCAGCAGCAGGAGCTTCAGTTTTACCACCACCGCAAGCTGCGAATGCACCAAGAACAAATACGAACAATAATTTTTTCATGTTAAGAAGCTTTTTTTTGTGAGTGAATTTAAAGTTAATACCACTAGGGCATAAAAGGTAACCCAGTAAAATCCTATTATTTTTATTTTTTTTTAAAATTAATTTTAAGGCTTGTTTTGGGTTACTTTTAATTAAACAACAGTATTAATATACACAGTGAAAGCGGAAATAAACGAACAAGCATTACTGAAAGGATTAGCGAACAACGACACGAAGGCGATTGAAGCTATTTATAAAAGTAACTTCAATATGATTCAGTCATTCGTTACTAATAACAATGGAACTTACGACGATGCAAGGGATATTTTCCAGGAAGCAATGATTGCGCTATATGAAAAAGCACAGGGCGGATCATTTGTTTTAACCTCTAAATTGAACACGTATGTATATTCCATATGCCGGCGGCTTTGGCTCAAACGGCTCCAACAGTTGGGCAGATATAGCAACCAAATTGATGGCCTTGAAGAGGCTGTTTCGGTGGAAGAAGACTTGGAAACCCATTTAAAAAGAAATGCCGAGTTTACTATCATGGATAGGGCGCTGAATAGCCTGGGTGAGCCATGCAAAAGTTTGCTAGAAGGGTTTTATCTAAAACAGTTAGACATGCAGGCACTTGCGAAAGAATTTGGTTATACGAATGCACACAATGCAAAAAACCAAAAGTACAAGTGCTTGATGCGGTTGAAAAAATTGTTTTTTACTCAGTACAATATAGGAGAATAAACTAAGTTAAGTAATTACGACCACTATGAACGAAGACATTTTAATGCTCCAGGCTATTGAGCGCTACATCGATGGCACAATGCTACCTGATGAAAGGGCATATTTTGAGCAGTTGAAAAACAACACGCCAGAGATAGACCAAATGGTAGTAGAACATTCCATGTTCTTGCAGCAGATAGATAGCTATAGCAACAGGGTTGCCCTAAAGCACCAGTTGAATGACATCCATGAGAAATTGATACTCCAAGGCAATATTGACGAAGGCCTAAAAACCTCCTTTAAAGGCAAAGTGGTGCAGATGTACCATAAATACAAAAAAGATATGGCCATTGCGGCATCTGTTGGCGGGGCAATAGCATTGGTTATCAGTGGGTTGTTTACCTATTTTTCCCCTGTTGTTAGCAATAGCAAATTGCAGCAATTGAGCATGGAGTTTGCCGTGATTAAGAAAAACCAGCAAGTACAAGGGTCTATTATTAACGAGGTAAAAAGCAAACTACCTAAGAATGCAAGCCTGATAAGCGGGGGTTCTGGCTTCTTGATTGACACCAAAGGCTTTATTGTAACCAATGCACACGTATTAAAAGGTAACAGTGCCATTGTGGTGAGCAATGATGGCGACGAGTTTAATGCTGACATTGTTTTTATAGACGGCAAGCAAGATTTGGCCATCCTTAAAATAAAAGATGAAGATTTCAAAGCAATAAAAGCATTGCCTTATAGCATAGGTAAAACAAATATAGATTTAGGCGAGGAGATATTTACTTTGGGCTTCCCTAAAAACGATATTACATACACGCAAGGTTACCTTAGTTCAAATACTGGCCTGAATGGCGATACTGCTACTTACCAGATACAAATGAACTCCAACCCAGGCAACAGTGGAGGGCCAGTATTTAATAAAAATGGCGAAGTAATTGGTGTGCTTAGCTCACGCCAAACACAGGCAGACGGTGTTACCTTTGCTATTAAAAGCAAGAACCTTTATTCTTTAATTGAAGAATTGAAGAAGGAAGACACTACTTTCCAAAAAATAAAACTGCCTGTTACTTCTAGCGTAAAAGGAAAGGAAAGAAAAACACAGGTGAAGAAAATAGAAGACTGCGTATTTTCGGTAAAAGCATATAATAAGGCAAAATAAAATACCTGCGGCTAAGCTATAAAAGCTAAAAAAGAACACAAATACAATAAACCCTGGTTTGAATTTTCAAACCAGGGTTTTATTTTTTATACTATTCCTTGTTACATTCGTAGTTTACTAAATGGCATATAAACAATGATACCATATTGGATGAGCAGGACACAATTGCTGCTGGGTGATAAGCCTATAGAAACACTAATGTCTAAAAATGTATTGGTAGTTGGGCTGGGTGGGGTAGGAGGCATTTGTGCAGAAATGATTGCAAGGGCAGGGGTTGGCAAAATGACCATTGTCGACAACGACTCTGTGGACTTGAGCAATACCAACAGGCAAATACCTGCGCTGCACTCCACTGCTGGCAAATTGAAAGCCGAAGTAATGGCAGAAAGGCTAAAAGACATTAACCCAGCTTTAGAGCTAACCGTGCTTGCCCAATATGTAAAAGATGAATTAATTGAGATACTACTAGCGGATAGCAATTTTGACTATGCCGTGGATTGTATAGATACCCTTGGCCCCAAGGTGCAATTTATAAAAGCCTGTAAAGACAGGGATATACCTATTGTTACCTCATTAGGTGCTGGCGGCAAGGTGGACCCCACCCTAGTGCAAATAACAGACATATCAAAAACCTATCAATGCACACTGGCTAGGTATGTGCGCAAACGGCTGCATGGCGTAGGCATTTACAATGGGCTGCAAGTAGTATTTAGCCCAGAGGTAATAGATGCAGAAAGGGTTGTTGTAAGCGAAAAGGCCTTCCCCAAAAAATCTATTATTGGCACAATTAGCTATATGCCCGCTATTTTTGGCTGCATGGTGGCAAGCGTGGTAATAAGGGGGTTGATGCAAGTGCCTGATCAGGGCAATGCTATATAAAAGAATATTGCGTCATTTTTTCAATAGACCATTGGTTGCCAACCTTCAAAAGGTTGGCAACCCTAGCAATAGATTTGTCGACTCGATTTGGTAACTTTCTAAAAGTTTCTAAATCTAAAAGTTAAAGGCGAAAAACTTTTATACACCTTTAGAATATACCCTTAACAGAGTTTTCCTTAATTTTGCAAGTGCTATGAGTACTACAACAAACAAAAAAATAAGGATAGCTATTTTAGATTTGTATGAAGGGCAAGCCAACCAAGGTATGCGCTGTATAAGGGAACTGATAATACAATATGCTGCGGACAATGGCATTGCTATTGAATTTGACGAGTTTGATGTGCGCCAATACGCTCAAGTACCCGGCACAGGCTACGATGCCTATATTTCCAGCGGGGGGCCAGGCTCCCCTTTAGACTCGGAGGAAACCCTTTGGGAAAACAAATATTTTAACTGGTTGCAGCAAATAGAACAATGGAACAATGATGCTGCAAACACCATAAAAAAAAGGGTGCTGTTTATCTGCCATAGCTTTCAACTAGCTTGCAGGTACTACAACACTGGGGTAGTTTGCAAACGCAAAAGCACTTCTTTTGGCGTGTTCCCCATCCACATGCTACAAGATGGCTTTGGCGAGATTGTATTTGAAGGGCTTAAAGACCCATTTTATGCAGTGGACAGCCGCGATTACCAAGTGATAAAACCAAATTATGCCCAATTGGAAAAGATTGGGGGCAAAGTATTATCAATAGAAAAAGAAAGGCCGCATGTGCCTTACGACAGGGCTGTCATGGCCATTCGATTCAACAAATATTTTGTAGGCACGCAGTTCCACCCCGAGGCCGACCCCATTGGTATGAGCATGTACCTGCAAACCGAGGAAAAGAAAAAAGCCGTGATAGACGAGCATGGCGAAGCCAAATGGAGCAGCATGGTAGCACACTTGCAAGACCCCGACAAAATTGTATGGACGTACAACCACATCCTTCCCAATTTTTTAAATGATGTGATACATCATTCCAAATTATAATCATTTGCTTTTCCAATAAACGGATGGTTTCCAATATCAGCCTACCACGGGTTGCACCCATGGCTACTATTGTTCAACCCTTTCAGGTTTTTTGGCAAACTCATTACGCACCACTAACTAACCATCGCTCATAATTCATAATTCATAATTCATAATTCATAATTACCTTCGCCGCCTTATGGCAAAAGAGGTTGTTTTAAGTGGCATACGCCCTACGGGTTTTTTGCACCTAGGTAATTATTTTGGCGCAATGCGCAATTATGTAAGGATGCAGGACGAGTACAATTGCTATTTTTTTGTAGCAAACTGGCATAGCCTTACCACTCACCCAGATACCAAGGAGTTGCAAACTGCCGTTCACCGGGTAATTGCAGAAAACATTGCTTGTGGGCTGGACCCTGAAAAAGTAGCTTTGTATGTGCAAAGCGACGTGCCGGAGATTGCAGAGCTGTACCTGTACCTAAACATGCTGGCATACAAAGGCGAATTGGAAAAAACCACTACTTTCAAAGACAAGGCAAGGTTACAGCCAGACAATATTAATGCAGGATTACTCACCTACCCTGTATTACAGGCAGCGGATATTTTAATCCACAGGGCAGTAAAAGTGCCCGTTGGAAAAGACCAAGAGCAGCACCTGGAAATGGCACGCAATTTTGCCCAGCGGTTTAATCACCGATATGGGGATGTGTTGCCAGAGCCGCAAGCATTTAACTATGGAGGCGAGTTAGTGAAAATATTGAGCCTAGACGGCAACGGAAAAATGAGCAAAAGTGAAAACCAGTTGAATACCTTGTATTTGGCAGATACAGACGACTTGCTACGCAAAAAAATAATGAAGGCAAAAACAGATCAAGGGCCAGAAACGCCAAACAGTCCGAAGCCCGATTATATACAAAACCTTTTTACTTTAATGCGTTTGGTTAGCACTCCAGATGCAGCACAAAAATTTGAAGACGATTTTAATGCAAGCAGCACAGGAAATTGCATTATACGCTATGGCGACATGAAAAAGCAATTAGCAGAAGACATGGTAACGTTTATAACCCCAATCCGGGAAAAAGCATTGGCTATACAAGCAGACAAAATATTATTGTCGCACATTATCAAACATGGGGCAGAAAAGGCTAGGGAAAGTGCAAGTGCTACCCTTACAGCCGTAAGAAATGCAATAGGCGTGAACTATTAAACATACGTGCAAAGCTTTATAGATATTTTTTTATAAAAATGGGGGAAACTAAATCTTGCCATCAAAAATCTTTGTTTTAAGTTCGTTGCTTTTGCGATAGCGAAAATTGATTTTTATTTTGTTTGGCTGCTTATACTATTACATTAAACTTCATGCTTTAAAGTTATTCTTAATTATATGTCAGATTTAAAAAAGCCAAAGCACATTGCCGTTGCTGGCAATATTGGTGCAGGCAAAACAACGCTTACACAAATGCTGAGCAAGCATTACAAATGGATTCCCCAGTTTGAGGACGTGGACCATAATCCCTATTTAATGGATTTTTACGATGACATGCCTCGGTGGAGCTTTAATTTGCAGATATATTTTTTGAACAGCCGTCTTAAGCAATTGCTAGATATTCAGCGAGGAACAGAAACCGTGATACAGGACAGGACAATTTATGAAGATGCAAATATATTTGCGCCCAATCTGCATGACATGAACCTGATGAGCAAGCGGGATTTTGATAATTATTACCAGTTTTTCCAAACGCTGAAATCGATGGTGCAGCCGCCAGACTTGCTTATTTACTTAAAAGCATCTGTGCCCACACTTGTGTTCCAAATTCAGAAAAGAGGAAGGGAATATGAAGAAAATATTCGCCTTGATTACTTGAAAAAATTAAACCAATACTACGATAAATTCATTGAGGGTTACAAAGAAGGGCCTGTGCTGATTATAGATTGCGACAAGAACAAGTTTGCAGAAAACGAGGAACACCTTGGGGAAGTAATCAATAAAATAGACAGCCAGTTATTTGGCTTGTTCTAAAGAATTGCCATTCTAGTTATTATTTTGGGTATCACAAGAGTTGCCAACCTTCAAAAGATTGGCAACTCTTACCTGCAACAAATATCAAGTACTTCTCTTTTCTTTTTTGTTACTACTCGGGTCTCGAAAGAGTATAAAAAACAATTAAAAGTAGCAGGCTATCAAATTGCCCCTGAAAATATAACCACAATTGAAAAAAAAATGGAAGGGCTCCTGCTCCAACAAGAGAATGTTTCGCCAAACAATAAAGTACAAGCATTCATTAATAGATTTACAAAAAACAAAGCCAGCATACTTACCTTCCTTAGGAACCAATATGTGCCGCCACAACTACACGTCCGAAAGGGCTGTAAGGAACATAAAAGTGAAAACAAAAGTGTCTTTTCAATTCAAATCAGAAAACGGAGCAGAAAGATTAGCTATGCTGAGGTCTATTATTGATACTGCCATAAAATCAGGAAATGATATTCTTTACGCTATCACTATTATGATGCACTACTGCCCTGAGTAGTAACATTTTTTCTTTACAAAACCCATATTCCTGTTCATCATTGCTACAAACAATCAATAGTTTTTCTTGGCAATAATCATGGATAAGTTGATGGTAAAGTGCATATCCTATTGCATCGAAATTAGTGCATGGCTCGTCTAGCAGTAAAATAGGCACGTCTGAGAAAATGGCTTGCGCCAGTTTAATGCGCTGTTTCATGCCACTACTATAAAACCGGATTTGCTTATTAGCAGCTTTTTCCAGGCCAATTAGTTGTAGTATTTCCGCAATTGAAATATTGGGCAATAAAGGTTTAAAGGAAGCATGGAATTTCAGCATTTCTGTTGCTGTCATCTCTTCTACTAATTCCAAATAAGGGGCTGCAATAGATAAGTGTTTGTAAAGATGTTGAGCGTGAACCGTTGACCGTTCACCGACTGCCGCACCATCGGTGAACGGTTCATGCTCAACGATCAACGACACCTCCCCCTCGCTAGGGTTAATTGCCCCGGCAATGGTTTGAAGCAAAGTGCTTTTTCCACTACCATTATGCCCAGTAATGGCATACGACATACCTGTTTGGAAGGTATAGTCGCAATTCCGGAAAATCCATTCCCGGTTAAAACGTTTGCCTACATTTTTTAGTCGTAAGTGATATGTCATAAGTCGTAAGTGATAATGCGTAAGAGGAAGTCGCTAATTACGTCAACTACTTATGACTTACGACTTACGACTTACGATTACTTTCTGCTATAATTCGGTGCTTCCTTGGTTACGTCCACGTCGTGGGCATGGCTTTCTTTCATGCCTGCATTGGTAATTTGTATAAAGGTAGCTTTTTGAAGTTCTTGTATGTTTTTGGCACCACAGTAGCCCATGCCAGCCCTTAAACCACCAGCGTATTGATATACAATTTCGCTAAGGCTTCCTTTGTAGGCTACCCTGCCCTCAATGCCTTCCGGCACTAATTTCTTAATATCGTCTTCCACATCTTGGAAGTAGCGGTCTCCACTGCCTTGGCTCATGGCGCCTAGGCTGCCCATCCCACGGTATTCCTTAAATTTCCTAGCTTCAAAAATGATGGTCTCCCCAGGGCTTTCTTCCACTCCTGCAAATACACTACCCATCATCACTGCATTTGCCCCTGCTGCCAAGGCTTTTACCATATCGCCTGTGTAGCGGATACCGCCATCAGCTATTAATGGAACTCCACTATCTTTCAATGCATGGGCCGCTTCCATAATGGCGGTCAACTGCGGAACGCCTGCACCTGCCACAATACGGGTAGTACAAATAGACCCCGGGCCAATGCCTACTTTAATGGCATCGGCACCTGCTTCTGCCAGTGCCAGTGCGCCATCGGCAGTACCAATATTACCAGCGATTATCTGTAAAGCAGGGAAGTTTTTGCGTAGGTTTTTCAGGGCGTCTATCACACCCTTGCTATGGCCATGGGCACTGTCAAGGGTTACAATGTCCACGCCCACATGCTGCAAGGCAGCAGCCCTATCTAGCATATCTTTGGTAATGCCCAATGCTGCCCCCACCAATAACCTGCCATAGGTATCTTTCACTGCATTGGGGTTGTTTCTGCGTTGCAAGATGTCCCGGTAGGTAATTAGCCCAATCAGTTCACCCTTGCTGCTTACAATAGGCAGTTTTTCTATTTTGTATTGCTGTAAAATTTTCTCTGCTTTTTTTAGGTCGGTGCCTTCAGGTGCGGTAATCAGGTTGGTGGCCGTCATTACTTCTTTTACCTTCTTGCTTTTATTCCCTATTTCAAAACGTAAGTCCCGGTTGGTCAATATACCCACAAGCATATTAGTTGGGCTTACGATAGGGATACCGCCAATTTTATTGTCCTTCATCATCCGCAAGGCATCACCCACTGTGGCATCTTCCAGTAAAGTAATGGGGTCAATAATCATCCCGCTTTCGCTACGCTTTACCTTGCGCACTTGCTCGGCTTGCTTGTCGATAGACATATTCTTGTGCAAAATGCCTACGCCCCCTTCCCTTGCCAAAGCGATTGCCAAGTTGGCTTCGGTAACGGTATCCATGGCTGCTGACAGCATGGGTATGTTCAATGTTATTTCTTTAGTAAGTTGCGATTGGATATTTACATCGCGAGGGAGTATTTCACTGTAGGAAGGCATTAGCAATACATCATCGTAAGTAAGGCCAGTACCAAATATCCTAGACTGATAAGAATTGCTTGCCGAAGCAGTTTTTATTATTGCCATAGGCAAAGATATATGGCAGTATTAAATTTAGCAACGATTTTTTAAATAAAAGTAAAGAACACGACAATTGTTAACTTATCCTGTAATATTTAATTGTGAAATTCGCTCAAAAAGTGTCAATTAAAATTAGTTTGTTCTCCATTCCTTAATTGCTTTTCTGGTTTTGGCAATCTCTTCAAATTGTTCATCGTAAAAGTTGGGGTTGTTAACAAAAATGCCTCTTCTTCAGAAATCCCATTAGCTCGCAAAGTAGCTTTTTCTACTTCTTTCTTTAGCCTTAACCATTGAGTTGAGGGCAACTGTTTTGCCAGTTCCACTAATTGTCCAAATCCTATAGTTACTTGTATTTGCATAATGACACGACTAAATTAATTTTTTCTTAATAAGGAATCAAGGGGTGCATTTCAAAACTTCGCTTTTTATTGTTTTCTATATAAAAGCAGCGGGCATGATTCATTTTGTAAAGCCTACCCCCTAATCCTTTCGAGGAGCTGTTACGCATCACCACTTATCACCCATCATGGGGGAAATTTTGGATACGCATGGGGGCATATTTCCCCCATATAGGATTGTCCTTTTCAATTGTCCGTGAATTAATCCCAATTTTACAGTATGAAGTCCCTTTGTCTCCGCTAGGCCAACCGCCTCGGTTTACCTAGTCACGGTTCTTAGACTTGTGGCACTATATTTTATATAAAAATAAAAAATTACAATATGTTCATTTCCGCCTTAAAAAACACTCATAAAGCACTCACTTTTCACTCACAAATCACTCACTTTTCACTCAAAAAATACTCAAAAAACACTCACAAATCACTCTTCTTAAAAAACAAAAAAGTACTGTATTTCAATGAATTATCATCAAATAAAGCTTGAAAATTAAAATCAAGTTCAAAAATACACTGCCATACAAAGGGGGTAACGCCCCAAAAAGAGTTTAAAAAGGATGTGTGCGCACAAATGCTCTTTGGAGGGGTACAATATATAAAGCTATTTTAGGATAACGCAATTAGTGAAGTTTTGAAATGTACCCTACAATGTTATGAAACTAAGCAAGTGCTCATTAGAAATTTCACTAAATATAGTCAAACTACAATTATTCTGCATGGTTCTTGTATTGTCAATCTTATTCATTTCAATAGAATGTCATTATATAGTATTTCTTTGTGGCAATGCATTTGTTTAATTTATAATCGCAATAACAGTAGTACCATTTAGTATATTATGCACACACAAGAAAATATTGAGCAATTAGGCCAGCAAATACAGCAGCAATCTATCGTTATAGACCGCCTGCAAACAGAATTGCAAAAAGTAATCATTGGCCAGCAGCTAATGGTGGATCGCCTGCTGATTGGGTTGCTAAGCAATGGGCATGTGTTGTTGGAAGGCGTGCCTGGCTTGGCCAAAACATTGACCATTAAATCGCTTGCAAAAGCCATTGATGCCCCTTTTAGCCGCATACAGTTTACTCCTGATTTACTGCCAGCAGATATTGTAGGCACCATGATTTATAACCAGCAGCAAAACGAATTTTTTGTACGCAAAGGCCCCATTTTCTCCAATTTCATTTTAGCAGACGAAATAAACCGTGCCCCAGCCAAAGTGCAAAGTGCCCTGCTGGAAGCCATGCAGGAAAAACAGGTAACCATTGGCGACAAATCTTACCAGCTTACCGAGCCCTTTTTGGTATTGGCCACGCAAAACCCACTGGAACAGGAAGGTACTTATGCCCTGCCAGAGGCTCAGGCAGATAGGTTTATGCTGAAAGTAGTAGTTGGCTACCCAGATAAAAAAGAAGAGCAATTGATTATCCGCCAGCAAGTGCAAAGCCTTGCTACGCCAACCATAAACACAGTTGCCAGCATCGCAGATATACTTGCCGCACGGGCATTGGTAAAGCAGGTGTACATGGACGAAAAAATAGAGCAGTACATTTTAGATATTGTTTTTGCCACCCGCTTCCCCGACCAGTATGGGCTAAACAAGTTAAAGCCTTTGATTGGTTATGGTGCTTCGCCAAGGGGCAGCATCAATCTGGCTTTGGCCGCAAAGGCGTATGCATTTATGCAAAAAAGGGCTTATGTACTGCCAGAAGATATTAAAGCCATAGCCAAGGATGTTTTGCGCCATCGTATTGGGCTAACTTACGAAGCCGAAGCAGAAAATATGAACACAGAAAAAATTATAGAGGATATTTTAAAGGCGGTAAAAGTGCCTTAGAAAAGGCAAATAGGCAAAGAGTTATAACTAAAGCGAAAGTTTTAAACGTTCTGTGGGCTTTGCGTTTAAATTTTTCATTTACAAGCAAATGAATTTCTTTAAAAAAATATTCTCAAGCAATACAAAAGCAGATGCCACTGCCGATACCATCCCTTTAAGTGATGGGGGCATAGCTGCTGTGCGGCAGTTGGAAATAAAAAGCCGTAAATTAACCAACCACTTGTTTACGGGCGAGTACCACTCTGCTTTTAAAGGAACAGGGATGGTTTTTAAAGAAGTAAAGGAATATACTGCAGGGGATGATGTACGATTTATTGACTGGAACGTGAGTGCTAGGATGGGCAGTGCATACAGCAAGGTTTTTGAAGAAGAAAGGGAACTGTCGGTTTATTTATTGATTGATGCCAGTGCCAGCAACTTGTTTGGCACACAACAACAAAGCAAAAAGGAACTGATTACAGAAATAGCCGCAGTGCTTGCGTTTAGTGCTGCCAACAATAACGACAAAGCAGCTTTACTTTTTTGTACCAACACGGTTGAAAAATATATACCTCCCAAGAAAGGCAGGCAGCATGTATTGTATATGATTAGGGAACTGATCAACTTTAAACCAAAAGGCGTAAAGACCGACTTGGTAAAAGCATTGCAATATATGAACAATGCCAGCAGGCACAAAAGCATTGTATTTATTTTGAGCGATTTTGCCGATGATGGCTACGAAAAGGCATTGCGGGTAACCGCCAAAAAGCATGATGTAATTGGCATACAGGTTTATGACAAGGCCGATTATGTATTCCCTAAAATGGGCTTGCTGCAAATTACGGATGCAGAAACCGGGACTGCCAGTTGGATAGACACCAACGACAAGCAAACAAGGGCATCCTGGGATATGCAACACCGTGTCATTATAGAAGGTGCTAGGGAAAGCTTTAAAAAAGCAGGTGCCGATTTGCTGCAAGTAGCCACAGGCGAGGATTATGTAAAATTATTGCAACAATTTTTTATCAAGAGGGCATGAGGGAAGTCAGTGGTCAGTCGTCAGTGGTCAGTTGTCAGTCGCAAGTTGGCAGGAGTTGGACGTCAGTAACGCTTAAGTTTACTGGTGTTGAACGGAAGTTGTCGCAAGTAGGCCACTACCAGTACAAGGATTATGCTGCTATGGCTAAGGGTTTACCCCCCTTTAGGGGATGGTGGTGGTGCTGTGGCTTTCTTTTTTTATTCCTTAGCTTTTCTTCCATTGCCCAAAAAGCATCTGTTACCGTAAGCCGAGACAAAATAAGGCTAGGAGAAACTTTTGAGCTAAAGCTATCCATAGACCCCACAAGCAACGCTCCTTTGTTGATAGACAAGTGGTTTGATGTGCCTGATACTTTTACCCATTTTCAGGTAGTGAAGCGGCAAACTATAGATACTATAGACATAGCCTCTACCAAAAGCTACAAGCAAATCATCACCCTTACTTCCTTCGACACTGGTACATATCCACTGCCCGTTTTTTCCATTTTGCTCACCAGCCAAAAAAAGCTCGGAACTCAACCTTTGCCAATTACAGTGATACCTGTGGATGTAAGCCATCTAAAAGATTACAATGATATTAAAGATATTATTGAACCTGAACCTGAGCAAAAGTTTGATACGGTAAAGTGGCTTTTGGTTGCAGTAGGCGTATTATTGCTGGTTAGCATGTATTTTTTTATCAGGAAACAAATGGCAAAACCACAAAGCCGCAAGCCTTCGCCTGCTAAAGACTTTACCATTGAAACAGCCTTGAAAGAATTGGATGCCCTGCAACCGCTTATACAATCGGAGGAATATGAACTGTTTTTTATCCGCCTTGCCGACATCTGCAAAAGTTTCACGGCCTACCAATTTCAAGTACAAGCAAGGAGCAAAACAACGGTAGAATATGTTGTATTGCTCCGAAAAAGTGTTCCAGATGGCAATCTTCTTCAACATTATGCCCAATTGCTGCAAGTTGCAGACAAGGTAAAGTTTGCTAGGAAACAGCCGAGTGCCGCCGAGTGTGGGGAAAGCCTGGCCGAAGCAAAAAAATTGCTTGCCAGCATCTATTCGTTTCATCGTAAACCTGCCAACAATGCTGTATAACTGGTGGCAACATAATGATTTTGCATACCCTTGGGTATTGCCTTTGTTATCGGCAATACCATATTTAATATACTTTCAATTAATGACTAAGGGCAAGCAAGCTGGCTCGTTTACCGTTACTACCACCCATTTTTTCCGTCCTTCGCTCAATTGGAAGTTGCAGTTGCGCCATTTGCCCTTTGTGCTTAGGTGCATGGCACTTGTGAGCCTAATTGTGGCACTAGCAAGGCCGCAGGAAAAATTTACCGAGCAGCAAACCACAGGCGAGGGTATAGATATTATACTTTGCTTTGACATTAGCGGCAGCATGACTGGGCAAGACTTTAAGCCCAACCGCCTTGAAGCAGCCAAGGCCATAGCAACTGATTTTGTGCAAAACCGCCCCGGCGATAGGATTGGTATTGTTATTTTCAGCAGCCAGAGTTTTACACTATGCCCAATTACCACCGATCATCAAACTGTGCTATCGCAAATAAATAATATTCAAAATGGTTATTTAACAGAAGATGGCACGGCCATTGGCTCTGGCCTAGCAACTAGTGTAGATAGGCTGAAAGACAGCAAATCAGCTACTAAAATAGTAGTATTGCTAACAGATGGCGTAGATTTTGGCGGCGTGATACCGCCCGACATTGCCGAGAAACTGGCCAAAACTTACAACATAAAGGTATATTGCATAGGCATTGGCAGCAACCAAGACATGGGCACACAGGAAAAAGATGCTTCTGGCAATACCATCCCTAGCCAAAAGTTAAGTTTCAACGACAACCTGCTAAAAACCATAAGCAGAGAAACAGGAGGCCAATACTTTGCCGCCACAGACCAAGAAAGCCTTGAAAAAAGCTATGCCACCATTAGCCAGCTAGAAAAAAGCAAGATAGAAACCACTACCTACAACCACTACACTGAGTCGTTTTTACCTTTTGTTTTGTTTGGGCTATGCTGCATTGTATTGGAATTTATATTGAGGCTTAGTGTGTTTAAGAATTTTCCCTAAGCAGCAATTAATGAACCCCAACTAGAGCGGGACTAGAGCCCTTGCTGTTTGAAGTTGCTTATGTAAAGACAAAATATTAACACACGCCTCTTCCTAAACAACGTACACTTATTTTACTAATACGGTCACTGATTTACATCTGCACGCTAATCCTTTTTATTGTAACCTTGTTTTAGGATGGGATACCTATAAATAAATGTATTTGCCAGCTTTTTTTCGCTGAAAAAGCAAGATCAATAAACGAATCCTAAATGTGTGAAAAATGTAATTTATTGAAAGAGTTGTGTAACAGCCAACCCATGGCAAGCTGTGAACTTTGCATAGTATTTATCCATTCACATACAACTTAATTTTTTGGATTATGGCTAGTTTATTTGCAAACAGAGTAGCAGTGGTAACCGGGGCTGGCTCAGGTATAGGGCAGGCAACGGCATTGGCTTATGCAGCAGGCGGCGCAAAAGTAATTGTGTCGGATATAAAAGAGAACGACACAGTAGCCAAGATAAAAGCAAATGGTGGCGAAGCCACATTTATAAAAACAGACGTGAGCAAAGCTGCCGAATGTGAGCATTTGGTAAAACAAACCATTGACATCTACGGCAAAATAGATATTGCCTTCAACAACGCTGGGATACTTGGCGAAACAAACCAACTAGCAGAGATGAGCCTGGCTGGTTTTGAGAAAGTAATTTCTGTAAACCTAAATGGCGTATTCTACTGCATGAAATATGAAATAGATGCTATGCTGAAACAAGGTGGAGGCGTTATTGTAAACACAGCTTCTATATTAGGCGCAGTAGGTTTTATGTCTTTTAGCGGCTATGTGGCTGCCAAACATGGGGTGGTGGGGCTTACCCAAAATGCAGCCATGGAATATTCTAAAAAAGGGATAAGGATTAATTGTGTTGCCCCGGGTTTTATTAATACGCCGTTGCTGAATGATATTGACAAGGCAGGCAAAGAGGCTTTGGAACTAAAGCACCCTATTGGAAGGCTTGGCACATCAGAAGAGGTAGCTGCATTGGTTATTTGGCTTAGTTCCAGCCAAGCATCTTTTGCTACCGGCGGTTATTACCCAATAGATGGCGGGTATTTGACGGCGTAACTAGTAGTAAGTTATAAGTCGTAAGTAGTAAGTTATAAGTTGTAAGCCATTGGTCTCAATTCCTAATTCTTAATTCCTAATTCACAATTATTATGGACACATTAACAACAGAAAACCTTACTGGTATAAACAGGGAAGGCAATTACGCTAACACACCACTGAAATACTTAGCAGCATCTTCCATTATTGGGGATGATGTAAAAAATGCAGAGGGTGAAGGCATGGGTGAAATTAAAGACATCATGATAGATATTGCTGCTGGCAAAATAGACTATGCAATCATAGAATTTGGTGGGTTCCTTGGCATAGGGTCGAAATTTTTTGCCATCCCTTTTGGCTTATTGAGTGTAGATGCAGTAGAAAAATCGTTCGTTTTTAAACAAAGCAAAGAAACTCTTGAGAATGCCCCAGGGTTCGATCAGGATCATTGGCCAGATACTAACAGTCATTGGGAAAGGGTATATAACTACTGGAATTTTGTAGGGTACTGAATTGAAGAGTGGATTTCAAATCTTCGCTTTGCCACTCGCCTTTGTTCTTGCTCCCTCTCCTTTCGGAGAGGGCTGGGGTGAGGTCGGGGTTGGGGTTGGGGTGAAGTTACTATATACCACTACCCGGGTTGAATATACGCATCAATAAAAATAAGCAAATGACTACAACACAAATAGTACTTGCCTCTAGGCCCCTTGGTATGCCAACCTTGGATAATTTTAAGTTTGCCGAAATGGAATTGCCAGTAGTTGGGGATGGTGAGGTAATGCTAGAAAGCATGTATTATTCAATAGACCCATATATGCGTGGACGGATGAACGATGAAAAATCGTACACGCCCCCTTTTCAAGTGGGCAAGCCAATAACAGGCACAATTGTGGCCAGTGTGGCCGAAAGCCAGTCGCCTTTTTATAAAAAAGGCGATGTGGTAGTGGGGATGTTGCCATGGCAAAAGAAAATGATAGCACCTGAAGATGATTTGCAGAAAATAAATGTGGCTATTGCCCCACCCAGCTATTTTTTAGGCTTGCTAGGTATAACTGGGTTGACGGCTTATTTTGGGTTGTTAGATATAGGCAAGCCCCAAATGGGCGAAACAGTAGTTATATCGGGTGCGGCAGGTGCCGTGGGCATAGTGGCAGGGCAAATAGCTAAGTTATTGGGCTGCAGGGTAGTGGGTATTGCAGGGTCCGACAAAAAAATTAAATTATTAAAGGATGAGTTTGGCTTCGATGACGGCATCAATTACAAAACTTCTCCCGACATGGCAAAAGCCATAGCCGTTGCCTGCCCGGATGGGGTAGATGTTTATTTTGACAATGTAGGCGGTGCCATATCCGATGCAGTGATAAGCCATATCAATTTTTATGCACGCATTGTATTGTGCGGGCAAATTGCATTGTACAACAGCACCAAAGTACCCACCGGCCCCCGCATACAGCCAATGCTGCTTACCCGCAGCGTATTGATGCAGGGCTTTATTGTGAGCAATTACAAAAGCCAGTTCCCGGAAGCCATACAGAAATTGGAGCAGTGGCTATCGGAAGGGAAATTGAAAGGCACAGAAACCATGCTGCGTGGTTTTGATGCACTACCCAAGGCATTGATTGGCTTGTTTAGTGGCAATAACACAGGAAAAATGATTGTGGAAGCATAAGGATGTGCATCCGCATTTGATTATACATTACGATTGAGATGCCAGTTTACAAACGGGAGGAAATTCCGCCTCCTGTTTTTCTTTTTATTATTACAAAATCTTATAGCAATCGGCAGTTTCCCAAGCACCACACCAATTTCTTTTTTATGCCACTCCAAATACAACTTTTCTGGCTTTTTATTTTGGCAATACCTATTGCTTGTATTGCATGGACTGTAACCCATGAGGAAGTATTCAGGGAACCGAGGGAGTATTGTTCAGGGCGGTACAAAACAGGCAAAACCATGCTGGAGCGCAAGTTTTTTTACCTGTTTACCTGCGAGTACTGCTTTAGCCACTATGTAGCTGTTTTCTTCCTTTGTTTAACGGGGTATCAATTATTATTACACAGCTGGCGGGGCTACTTGATAGCGGGTTTCTCTCTGGTTTGGGTGGCAAATGTATATATGAGCTTGTTTGGGCTGCTAAGGCAGGATATAGTTAAAGAAAAACAAGAAATTAAAATGATGGATGAAAAGACAGATATAATATAGTCATGCTTCCCTGCCAAATCTTACGGACAAATGCCCAATAAAATCATATAAATCATTTAATCAGCGGTTTAATACTACAATATGAAAGATATAAAAAGAATACTGGTAGCAATAGACAATGAGCCTAGTGGCGAAAAAGTTTTTACAGCCGCTATGCAAATAGTGCCAAGGCTACATGCAGAAGTAGCGATAGTTAGCGTTACAGAATTTGACGATATAATTGGCGAAGCCAGGAGCGAAGCAGCAGTTGTGAGCGAAACAAGCTCGTCAGACTCTACGGTAACAGACACCATTAGGGCAAATATTGTGAAAAGGCACCAACATTTAATTGACGTGCTCGGCAACAACTATGCGGTAACTACTTTTATAGAAGAAGGGGTGCCTTACGAAGCCATTTTGAAAGTAGCTAGCGAGTGGGGTGCAGATTTGATAGTGATGGGTACACATGGCAGGCAAGGCTTGGAGCATTTATTTATGGGCAGCGTGGCCGAAAAAGTAGTGAGGCACTCAACCATACCAATGCTCATTATACCTACCAAGCCATTATTTTAAATCAATTACCATGAAATTAAATTGGGTACTGCTCATCATTTTTGGGGTTGCAGCTATTGCATTGATTGTTTTTTTGATAAAGCGAAACATAAAAGACGAAAAAAAATTTGAAAAGCAAGCCAACAACAATTACCCCATTGAAAATAACAAGAAAGACAGCATGGGCTCCGATGAAATGATGGAGTAAGTATATTTAAATTCCCGAAAGTTCAAACTTCCCGTAAGTTTTTGCAAATGTGTGAATAATGCAATATAAACCAATAGTTGTGTAATAGTTGCATAGCTAACTCAAACCACCTTTACATCGTAACAAATCATTTACAAAGTCAATCAATACATCATGGCAGTTACTGCAACAACACCACCCGATAGTACAAAGGCATCGTCCAACGACCTGAAAAAGAAAGTGGAAGATTATAAAAAACATACTCAATCAATGGATGAACTCACAAAGCAATACACCAACTGGAACTCAATTGTTCAGCAAGAAAGCTATCGTGCCCCAAAGATTGTTTTTTAAAATCATCAAACCAAAGAATGAAAAACAGGAAACAACAGGTAGCAACTCACCAAATCCAAATATATGCACATCTGTTTTTTTACCACATAGGCACTTAGCCACATAGTTTAAAAAGGCGCTTCACTTGGATAAGGTCACATAGCCTTGCACAACAGCAAATTTTTTCCTATGAAATGAAGCCTATGTTGGCCTATCTTGCCTTAATGCCTTTTATGCTGTTCAAATCTATATGCCTATTTTGCCTATGTGGTGATTTCTGGCAAATGTGGAAAAACCTGCTTAAGATTGGTGAATAGTGGGCTAAGTATTGCCCATACAAATGCTGTAAAAATTAAAGAATATATACAAATTACTGCATTAGAAACACTGGAAACATTACCATAAAATTGGGTGCATAAAAGTCTCCCTACAAGCAGCTGGTGTTTAGCTAAAAACAACCATTTAATATAAAAAATTACTGCTATTCGTGGATTCGTGTCAAATTGGTTGTATAGGAGTTTTTCTTTTTTTATTAAAAAATCAATCTAGCGCAACCTCACCCCCTCCCGAAAGACCCTAACAATGTATCTAAAGAAAAGGTAATAAGAACAGGACAAGGGGGCAATATTTAAACATTTTTATACTATCTATTTTGTCTGGTTTTTTATTAAAATAATTTCAGGTTTACCATTTTTCGGGCTTTTTTGCTCCTTTGTCTTTTTTCAAAAATCGCTTTTGCTCAGTTAAACTATTGATTATCAACAATATCTACAATTTTTTGTGAGTGTTTCGTGCGTGTTTTGTGCGTACTTTTTGAGTGATTTGTGCGTATTTTGTGAGTGGTTTGTGAGAAAAACTGAGTGATTTATGGGTGATTAATGCAACACCAAATTTTTGCAGTACAACTATTTTAATATTAGTAAAAAAAGAACTACGATTTAGCTTGCGTTGTTTTGTATCCATGCTTTAAGCTAAATGTTGCACGAAGATAAACTAAATATATTAGTATTTTGAAAAAGTTATTATTGGGTTATTGATAATGAACCCTCTAAATATTATAAGTTCTTGCGCTGTCTGGGTTTTATGAAGACGCAAATCAGAGATTTGCAAACGCTGCGACGTAGTCAGGAGAGGTAACTATATACCTGTTAGACCAAACATATTAAGAAAAAAAGCAACCTATTTTTTAGAGGTTGCTTTTTTTGTGTCCTTTACTTTCTCCTTTGGTTTAGGATTACCTTTTACAGAAGCCGCCATTATATTATGGAATAGGTTTGATGCTTCTTTAGGTTGTTTCTTTTCTGTATTATCCATGATTATAAATTTTCTCCAAAAAAATCTTCTTTCAATATTGAATCTGGCCTGCCATCAAGCCCTTTTACAGGAAAGAAATCCCCAGATATTTTCGTACAGTCATTATCATGAGCGAAGAGGCACTCTGCCCCACTTGTCTTTGAAATAGCTACTATTAAAGCATCATATTTCAATTGTGTTTTTGTAATCCCCAAAGATTGATAATTCTCTTTTTTGCCATAATGATAGTTGAGTATTTCTGCAAGCAAAAGCCCTGCTTTTTGGTCAAATACCCCTATCCTAAATGTTTTTCTAATTTCAT
>NZ_JBKHKJ010000042.1:0-25854 GCF_046546515.1 Parasediminibacterium schistidii
GTATTGTTGAACCCAAGGGTATATTGCATCCCTAGGATGTTTTTAAAGTTACTTACCCTTATTGGCACCCTTACCTCCGTTTCGCTGGTGCTGGTTTTTATGTCCTTGTAGAACAACTGTATTGGCTTGGCTTGCACGTTTGAAGACCCATAAGTAGCCAATGGTTTCCAGTTGAAATCTAAATCCCCAAGCTTGATGCCAACCAAGCTTTGCTGGGTTTGGTTGCTGGACAGATTGGTAAAGCTGATACTATTTTGATAAGGGAAAGGATTCGTAATGTCGGCAAATACAAAGCCACTATCAACAAATGCCCACAAACGGTTGCCTTTGAACAAAGTGTCAACGCCAAGCGTGAAACGCTTTTCTAAAGCCACATCCAATGCTGTAACAGAGCCACTATTATTCACGTCAGCCGCTATCAGCTTATAAGGGCTAAACACATATTTGCCCAAAGTGTAACCTTTAAGCAAGGCCACGTCAAACGCCGTAATGCCATCGCTAATCAATGAATCGTTACCCTTGAAGGGGCGGACTGTATAATTGCCACCAGCAGGTACCGTGAAGCTGTAATTGCCCAAGGCATCGGTAGTGGTACTGATGGAATCGTTTAGCCAAACAGTAACGGAAGGCACTATGTAACCCAATTGGTTACTAATATTCCCACTGATAGTATATTGGGAAAAAGAGCTAACTATAACTACTACGCTATTGGAAGTATCTTTTGAAGCAGTTACACAACTAATACTACTGGTAATGGCACAAGTAATCACATCGCCATTGCTGACACTTGAACTACTATAATTGGTTAAATTTGCACCTAGAATGGCTGTACCATTTTTATACCATTGGTAGAAAGGTGCCGCACCACCATTAACTACTGTTGTAGTAAATGTAGCCGTGCCGCCTGCACTAATAGTGATGCTAGTAGCACCGCCATTGACGGATACTATTGGTGTTACAGGGGTGGTAATGGTTAATACTAGTGTAGTAAGGCTATCGCAGCCACCTGCCTTAGTAGTGTCAAAAGTATAAGTGCCACTTTGGGTATAGGTTGTGCCATGCCATGTATAGCTTACACATGCCGTTTGCGTAATGGTTGCTGAAGCAGGCTTACAATAGCTAAAGCCTGCCAAAGTAGCTGCTCCATACACGCTAGTAACCCTTACAATGCCACTTGCCCCACTACCAACGGTAGCACTGATAGTACTATCATTTACCACTGAATATGAGCTAGCAGTAACCAAGCCAAAACTTACACTTGTTGCTCCTGTAAAGCCATGCCCATAAATAGTAACCGTACTTCCAGTTGACGCAACAGTAGGGGTAAAAGAAGTTATAGATGGTGCACCAATATATCTAAAGCCATTTAAGGTTGCCGTGCCACCAGATGTAGTAATACTTACGCTGCCTGTTGCACCATTGCCTACATAAGCACTCATGGTTGTATCGTTTGAAACATAAAAACTTGAAGCAGATACGCCACCGAAACTTACACTTGTAGCACCAGTAAAACCTGTACCGTAAATATAAACATAAGTATTATTTGCTGCTGAAGTAGGGGTAAAATTGGTGATAACAGGAATAGGTGCTTTGTAGGTAAACCCTGCTAAATAAGCAGATCCGGCTGCATTATAGACCGTTACGTTGCCACTTGTGCCACCGCCTACAACTGCTTTAATAGTGCTGCCATCCACAACAGTATAGCTTGCAGCATAGGTGCCGCCAAAATACACAGTAGAAGCCCCACTAAACCCTGTACCTTTAATAATTACAGTATCCCCTTTTGTAGCAGTAGTTGGCGTAAAGGATGTAACTGTTGGGCGTACTGCATAAACAAAGCCTGCCAAGCTGCTAGTTCCATTTGCAGTAGTAATACTTACACTACCACTTGCCCCATTACCTACATAAGCATACAAATATGTATCGCTATATACATAAAAACTACTTGCAGGCACCCCACCAAAGCTTACACTTGTGGCACCAGTAAACCCATATCCAGATACATATACATAACTACCTTGCGTAGCAGCAGTTGGAGAGAAGGAAGTAATAGAGGGTTTATTTGTTGCGTTGTAAGCAAACCCAGCCAACGTGCTTGAACCTGCAGCATTATATACATATACATTGCCACTAGAGCCAGCTCCAACAACAGCCTTGATTGTTTTATCGTCCACTATGGTATAACTAGCCGCATTGGTACCGCCAAAAGAAACAACAGAAGAACCACTAAACGAACTACCATAAATGGTTACTGTATCGCCCCTTGTTGCACTCGTAGGATAGAAAGAAGTAATGTTTGGTGCAGTTGCATATATAAACCCTTTTAAAGTTGCTGTGCCACCTTGTGTGGTAATGCTTATGCTACCTGTTGCCCCATTGCCTACATAAGCATACATATAAGTATCACTGGAAATATAAAAACTTGTTGCAGGAACGCCACCAAAACTTACGCTGGTGGCACCAGTAAACCCAGTACCATAAATATAAACATAGCCACCTTTAACTGCAGAAGTAGGAGTAAAAGAAGTAATTGTTGGAATAGGTGCTATATAAGTGAACCCAGCTAAATAACCAGACCCTGCAGCATTATAAACTGTAATACTGCCTGTGGTTCCCGCACCAACAACAGCTCTAATTGTATTATCATCAATTACACTATATGTTGCCGCATTTGTCCCACCAAAATATACCGACCTAGCGTTGTTGAACCCAGTGCCTATTATAGTTACGGTATCGCCTTTAGTAGCAGAAGTAGGATAAAAAGAAGCAACAGTAGGTGCAACCAAATAAGTAAACCCTGCCAAGGTAGCTGTGCCGCCCGGGGTAGTAACACTAACGTTTCCACTTGCCCCATTGCCCACGTAGGCATACATATAAGTATCGCTATTTACATAAAAACTGCTTGCAGGAACGCCCCCAAAACTTACGCTTGTGGCACCAGTAAACCCAGTTCCGTATATATAAACATAGCTTCCTTTGCCAGCAGCAACAGGGGAGAACGAAGTGATAACAGGCACTGGTGCTATATAAGTAAACCCAGCAAGTGAGCCACTGCCGCCAGATGTAGTAACGATTACGCTGCCGCTTGTGCCTGTACCTACTACTGCTGTAATTGTAGAATCGTCTATTATAGTAAACCCTGCACTAGTACCTCCAAAAGATACGCTGTTTGCATACAAGAACCCACTGCCCAAAATATTTACAGTTGTGCCTTTTGATGCACTAGTTGGGCTAAAGGATTTTACGGTGGCCGGTGCTATAAAAGTAAACCCACCTAAAGTAGCTGTACCGCCGGACGTGGTAACACTTATGTTGCCACTGGCACCATTACCAACATAAGCATACATGTAAGTATCGCTATAGGCATAGAAGCTAGTTGCTGGCACCCCGCCAAAACTAACGCTTGTGGTACCGGAAAGCCCTGTGCCATATATGTAAACAGTAACACCTTTCCCTGCGGAAGTAGGGGAAAAAGAACTAATTGTTGGCACAGGTGCCAAATAGGTAAACCCTGGCAATAAGCTTGAGCCAACAGCATTAGCAACAGTAACATTGCCGCTTGACCCTGCGGCTACTGTGGCTGTTATGGTTGAGTCATTTACTATTGAAAAGCCACCTGCATTGGTACCGCCAAAAGAAATACTTGTGGCATTGCTAAAATTACTGCCCGATATAGTTACAGTAGCACCCTTTGTGGCAGAGGTAGGCGAGAAAGATTTTACAACTGGAGGCTGCAAGTATGTAAACCCTGCCAAAGTAGCTGTGCCACCTGGCGTAGTAACACTCACGCTACCAGTTGCCCCATTGCCTACATAAGCATATAAATAATTATCGCCACTTGTATAGAAACTACTTGCTGGCACCCCACCAAAAGTTACGCTTGTGGTACCAGTAAACCCTGACCCATATATATACACATACGTCCCATTTCCGCCAGTGGTAGGTGAAAAAGAAGTAATTATTGGCACAGGTGCTATGTATGTAAACCCTGCCAATAAGCCAGAGCCGCCAGAATTAGTAACTGAGACATTGCCGCTTGACCCTGCAGCCAGCGTGGCTGTAATAGTAGAATCGTTTATGATTGAAAAACTGGCTGCATTGGTACCGCCAAAAGATACACTGGTGGCACTTAGGAAACCACTGCCCTTTATAGTTACAGTGCTCCCTTTTGTTGCGGACGTGGGCGAGAAAGATTTTATAACAGCAGGCGCTAAATAGGTAAACCCTGCTAAAGTAGCAGTACCCCCCGGCGTAGTAATACTTACGCTGCCACTAGCACCACTGCCAACATAAGCATACATGTAAGTATCGCTATTAACATAAAAACTGCTTGCAGCCACACCACCAAAACTTACACTTGTAGCCCGAGTAAAGCCAGTGCCATACAGATATACAAAACCGCCTAGGCCCGCTGATGTAGGCGAAAAAGAAGTAATAACAGGCACAGGGGCTATGTATGTAAATCCTCCTTGATAACCAGTGCCACCAGCTGAAGTAACACTTACGCTGCCACTGGAACCCGTGGCTACCGTAGCCGTAATAGTAGAATCGTTTAATATTGAAAAACCTGCTGCACTAGTACCCCCAAAAGACACATTGCTGGCAAGAAGGAAACCACTGCCCGTTATGGTTACGCTGACACCTCTTGTGGCGGATGCAGGCGAGAAAGATTTCACGACAGGGGATGCCAAATAAGTAAAGCCTGCTAGCGTAGCGGTACCCCCAGAAGTAGTAATACTTACATTACCACTAGCACCACTGCCAACATAAGCATAAATATAGGTATCATTATAAGCATAAAAACTACTTGCTGGAACACCCCCAAAACTTACACTTGTGGCTCCGGCAAGACCCGTTCCATATATATATACAGTACGGCCTTGCCCCGCCGAAGTAGGTGAGAAAGAAGTAATAACAGGAACAGGAGCTATGTATGTAAACCCTGCTTGGTAACCAGTACCACCTGCTGAAGTAACACTTACGTTGCCACTTAAGCCAGCAGCAACAGTAGCTGTAATTGTAGAATCATTTAATACTGAATAACTTGTGGCATAAGTACCGCCAAAAGACACATTGGTTGCATTTGTAAAATTACTGCCCTTTATGGTTACAATACTACCCTTAGTAGCAGCGGCAGGCGAGAAAGATTTTACAATAGGTGCCAACAAATAAGTAAAGCCAACTAAAGAAGCAGTACCCCCAGACGTAGTAACACTTACACTGCCACTTGCACCACCGCCAACATAAGCAGATATGTAAGTATCGCTAAAAGCATAAAAATTTGCTGCTGGTACCCCACCAAAAGTAACACTTGTGGCACCCACAAATCCTGAACCATATATAGTAACATAACCACCTGTACCGGCAGATATTGGGGAAAAAGATGTGATAACAGGCACTGGTGCTAGGTACGTAAACCCTGCCAAGGAGCCATAACCCGCAGAACTAGAAACAGTAACACTGCCACTTAAACCAGCACCTACCGTTGCGGTAATAGTAGAATCGTTTACTACTATATACCCAGATGCGCCATTGTTTCCAAAATACACCCTTGTGGCATTGGTAAAATTACTACCCTTTATGGTTACAGTACTACCCTTTGTTGCAGAAGTGGGCGAGAAAGATTTTACTATTGGGGTTGTCAAATAAGTAAACCCTGCCAAAGTAGCTGTTCCCCCGGGTGTAGTAATACTTATGCTGCCACTTGCCCCACTACCAACATATGCGTATATATAAGTATCGCTATAAACGTTGAAACTAGTTGCTGGCACACCACCAAAACTCACATTTGTAGCACCTGTAAGCCCTGTGCCATATATATACACATAGCTGCCCGACCCTGTAGATGTTGGGGAAAAAGATGTAATTACCGGCACTGGCGATAGGTATGTAAACCCTCCCAACGTACCTGACCCTGTAGCGTTATAAACAACAACACTTCCAGAAGAACCAGTGGATACTGTGGCTGTAATAGTTGAATCGTTCACTACTATATATCCAGATGCAGCAACACTACCAAAGTAAACCCTTGTGGCATTTGTAAAATTACTGCCCTTAATGGTTACAGTGGCGCCAGTTGCCGCAGTAGTGGGCGAGAAAGATTTTACTATTGGTGAAGTCAAGTAAGTAAATCCTGCCAAGCTGGCAACGCCGCCCGTGGTAACAGAAACGCTGCCACTTGCACCACTGCCAACACGTGCAAAAATATAGGTATCGCTAATCACAATGAAACTAGCTGCCGGAACACCACCAAAACTTACGCTTGTAGCCCCTGTAAAACCGGTACCATAAATATATACAGCACTACCCGACCCGGTAGAAGTTGGGGAAAAATATGTAATGACAGGTGCGGCTCCTATATAGGTAAACCCTACCAATGAACTTGCGCCTTTGGCGTTACCCACGGTTACATTACCAGTTGATCCTGTACCCACCGTGGCTGTGATAGTGGAATCGTTTACTATTGAATAGTTGGACGCATTAGTATTTCCAAAAGATACACTAGTGGCAGTTGTGAAATTACTGCCCATAATAGTTACACTAGTACCTGTTGATCCAGACGTTGGGCTAAAAGAAGAAAGTGTAGGCACTTGTGCTTGTGCTTTAAAACTGAAAAGACTGATAAGTAATACAAAAATTGCAGTTGAGTTTCGTAAATTAAAATGTTTCATGGTTGCTTGTTACTTCGTGATTATATTGTTTTGTTATTCAAAAAACGTGAAATGAAGTCTCAGTTACTATTACTATTAGAATTGAACAAGGATAGTGAAAGAACATTAACTTAAAAAGCAGTTGATACTAAAATTCCTTTCGAAAAAATAGTTTTTTATTTATATACACAGCAATATTATGGTGTCATATTCAAATTTTCAAATAAACTTGCAGAATTCCACAATTTTGGCACTTTAAATTACTATTTTTCCCTTAAAAAGCATTTTCCTCGTTCAAAACAACTGAAAGTTTTACATTTATTAGAAATTTTAATCCTAGCTGTTTAAAGAAATTTGCATAGAGGTACAAAAATCATAAGAACACTACATATAATCGAAAGTTTCCAAATATCCCATCACATCTTCCAACAAATTGGGGCTTTGCATAAACCATTGAAAGCTTTTGTCTTTCTTAAACCAAGTCATTTGGCGTTTAGCATATTGCCGAGTATTGGTTTTTATTTGGTTAATGGCTTCGGGCAGGGTGCATTGCTGGTTGAAATAGGCAAACAATTCTTTGTAGCCAACAGTTTGCAGCGCATTCAGGTGCTGGAAGGGCAATAAAGCCTCTGCCTCTGCTACCAGCCCATCATTAACCATCATGTCTATACGGTGGATGATGCGGTTTACCAGCTGCTCCCTTGGCATTTCAATGCCTACTTTAATGATGTCAAAAGGGCGGTTTGCTGTTTGCTGGCTGCGGAACTGCGTAATAGACTTGCCTGTGGCTATTGTTATTTCTAAAGCCCGCATCAGGCGTTGTGGGTTTTGCTTTTCGGCCTGTTGCCAGAAAATAGGGTCTTGTGCTTGTACCTGTTCTTGCAGCCAGCCAAGGCCTTGTTGCTCATATTGCTGAATGATAGTTGCGCGTAAAGTGTCGGGTATTGAGGGCATTGCATCTATTCCTTCTGTAAATGCTTTGATGTACAATCCTGTTCCGCCCACCATGATGGCTATAGGATGCTGCTGGAAAATAGTCGCCGCAACTTCAAGGGCATATTTTTCAAAAATGCCCGCATTTACTTCTTCTTCAATAGAATGGGTGCCGATAAAATAGTGGGATACAGTATTTAATTCCTGCAATGTGGGCTTAGCAACGCCAATATTCAATTCCTTGAAACATTGTCGGCTGTCTGCCGAAATAATGCTAGTGTTGAAATGCAGTGCCAACTGTATTGCCAATGCCGTTTTGCCCACGGCAGTTGGACCAGCAATAATGATAACGGTATGGGGGAGATGGGGAGTCAAATGATTGGAAATGAAAAAATGATTAAGCTGTTAACCTAGCTGATTTCTAAAATTCCTCCTCTTGCGTTTCTTCTTCATGCCCTCCTTCTTCGCTTGATTCACTGGCTCCTTCCTCGCCGTCTTCGCCAAAACCTTCCGATACTTCTTTCAGATCGTATTTCTCTTCTATCTCGGCAAATTTTTCGCCAAGTAGGCTTTTTGTTCCATACTGTGGCGGCCCAATGCCTTCTTTTCGGCTAACCGAAGGGTAAGTAGTACGTATGTTTTCTTCTTTGCTAACATTTATCAATGCTACCAAAAAATTCCAGTTTTTATTGAAATCGTATATATACACAAACTTTTGGTTGGTGTCTTTTATCTCGCTGCCAATGGTTGTTTCGTGCATCATCAATGGAGCTACCACATACTTGCGGTCATAAACATCTAGGCTTATTTCCCTGCCATGCTCCCATGCATCGTTGCTGCGAAAAAAAGTGGCCTGGTGCTTATTATCAAATTCATAAGCAGTCAATATAGCCTGGTGCAGGTCTTTAAAAGTTTGCTTGTGCTTAATAACAATGTCCCGATAAATGGTATCGTCTTCCTCGTAATAAACCCTGAATTTTAGAATAGCCATATAAGTTGTAAGTGATAAGTCAAGAAACGCAAGTTATTGCGCAAGTAAATCGTAAATCGCAAGTTGATGCCTTGATTCAAAAATGCTAATGTAAGGCTTAAACAGGTTTCAAATTTAATTCTGCTGCCTTTTGCAGCATAAATTGGAACGCAGCCCCATAACTATTTGGTATAATGCCATCTAAAATAGCATTCCTTATGGCATCTTTTATCATTCCTACTTCCCTGCTGGGTTTAAGGTTAAAGATTTCCATAATAATTTCCCCAGTTATTGGCGGCTGCCAATTGCGTATGTGGTCTTTTTCTTCCACTTCCTTCAACCGTTGGGCTACCAGCTCAAAGTTTTGCAAGTAGCGTTTTACCTTCTGTTTGTTTTTACTGGTAATATCTGCTTTGCACAGCATCATAAGGCTGTCTATATCTTCCCCTGCGTCAAACAGCAAACGCCTGATGGCACTATCTGTAATATTTTCCTTGGTAAGGCTAATTGGGCGCAGGTGCAGCTCTACGAGCTTTTGTACCAGTTTCATTTTTTCATTTAATGGCAATTTCAAGCGTGTAAAAATCTTGGGTACCATCCTCGCCCCTACCGCTTCATGCCCATGGAAGGTAAAGCCATGCCCTTCTTCAAACCGTTTCGTAACTGGCTTTGCAATGTCATGCAGCAAAGCAGCCCAGCGCAGCCATAAATCATCTGTGTTTTGGGCAATATTGTCCACCACTTGCAAGGTATGGTAAAAGTTGTCTTTATGCCCCATACCATCCACATACTCTGCCCCATGAAGTGCCATCATTTGAGGGAAAATAATTTGCATAAGGCCACTTTTGCTCAACAAATCCAGCCCTATGCTTGGCTTAGGCGACAAGAGTATTTTATTCAGTTCATCCGTAACTCGTTCCTGCGATACTATCTTTATCCTATTGGCATTGTCAATAATGGCCTGGAAAGTTTCCTCGGCAATGACAAAGTTTAGTTGCGTGGCAAAGCGTATAGCACGCATCATCCGCAAAGGGTCGTCGCTAAAGGTTTCCAATGGGGCCAATGGGGTTTGGATAATACGCTTTTCTATATCTGCTACCCCGCCAAAGGGATCAATCAAATCGCCATAGGTTTCTTTGTTTAAACTAATCGCCAAGGCGTTGATGGTAAAATCTCTTCTGTTTTGGTCGTCATCCAATGTGCCGGGTGCTACGACAGGCTTGCGGCTATTGAAGTCATAGCTTTCTTTCCTTGCCCCAACAAATTCTATCTCGAAAGCATCATCCACTTTTATCTGTGCTGTGCCAAAGGTTTTAAAAAAAGCTACAGGGGGCTTTGGGTGGAAGCGTTCTGCAACCTTGTGTGCCAGTTCAATTCCATCACCAAGACAAACCACATCTGCGTCTTTCGTAGGTCGGCCTATTATTTTGTCCCGCACAAAGCCCCCTATCAAATAAGCATCTACCCCCAGTTCTTGGGCAGCGGCAGCTATTTTTTTTAGGATGAACAATTCTTTGTCTGTGCAGTCTATTTGCATGGAAATAATTGATAATTGACATTTGATAATTGATAATGTAGGCTATTCCATTATCAATTTGGCAAAGCTGCAAACATAGCCCAGGAAATCAAATCACGAATTGTTATTCTTTATTTTTTTTCAGCAATTCAGCTATCATCTTGTCTTTATCTTCAAGCTCTTTGCATTTTGTATTTCTATCAGCACTTTTTTATTTTTTCCGTCTGCCAGTTTGATGGTAGCGGTATAATCCAGCCTGTACACGGCAATGGTAACCCGCTCGGCCTTTTTTCTCCATCAATGCCTTGGCAATAGCTAGGTCTGCCGATTTGGAATATTCTTTCAAGAAAGTTTCTTCTTGTAGGCTGGGCGTTATTTCTAATACAGGCTCCTCCAGTATCGTTTCTATAAAGAAACGGGCTAGCCTGATGTCCTGCATAGCCATTTGAACACCACGTCATATATCGGGTTGGCAATGAGCATGTAGATTGCTTTTTTTTGAAGTGCAAATTAAGATTTTAATTAGTCATAAGTGGTAAGTAGTGGGTTAATAAAAGTTTTTTGCTTTTTATTAAAAAATCAACCTAGGCCAACCTTACCCCTCCCGAAAAACCGGGACAAGTTGCCTAAAGGAAAAGGTAAAAGGAACAGGGCAAGGAGACAATATTTGCATATTTTAATAATGTCAATATCTCCTAGTATTCTATTAAAATAGTTTCAGTTTTGCCTGTTTTCGGGCTTTTTCCCCCTTTGTTGTTTTTCAAAAAATCGCTTTCATTCATTTAAACCATTGATTATCAACAATATCGGAAAAAATTTATGCGTAAAATTTGCCTATTTTGTGCCTACTTTTTGAGTGATTTGTGCATATTTTATGCATGATTTATGCTCATTTTGTGCCTGATTTGTGCATATTTTACAGCCATAAACGCAGCACCCAATTTTGGCACTACAACTATTTTAATATTAGTAAAAAAAGAACTATGATTAGGATACCAAGACACTAGTTTTGTAAGTAGTTTGTATCAAGTGCCTTTATATCACAAAGATAAGTTTTTTATAGATTGGGGGTATCAGGACAAAGCGAAAAAGTTTTATGCACCCTAAGTCATAAGTAGTAAGTCGAAAGTCAATTGCTCGCTATCGTGAGCAGCAACTGCTCATTCATAATATTATTGGCACATTTAAAATGCCCTAGTGGGCAGGCTTTTTTGCCATGTATGCCACAGGGGCGGCAAGGCAAGGGCACGGGCGTTTCTACTATAAAACTATTATCGCTTAGTGGCCCATAACCAAAACCTGGTATGGTGGAGCAATACACTGCCGTGGTAGACGCATTTACGCTGGAAGCAAAGTGCATGGGCGCAGAATCGTTTACATAATTCATTTTTGCTCCCTTTTGCAGAGCCGCAGATTGCAGGAAACTAAGTTTACCTGCAAGGCTTTTAATGGCGGGATGGAGACTGGCGGCTGTAATGCTATCACATAATACGGCATCTGTTGGGCCACCTATTAAATAAACGTTGCAATCATGCGGTATTTGGTGTATGAAGCTAATCCATTTTTCAACTGGGAATTGCTTGGTAAACCATACCGATGCCGGGGCAATGCAGATATAGGTCTGCTGTTGATAAGGTTTCACAAAGGTTTCATCTGCAAGGCTTGGGTAAAGCCGTGGCTTGGCAGCAAAAGCATCTGTTAATGACTCAATCAGCAAATGGTTGCGTTCTATTTCGTGCAAGGGCTTGCCTGCTGAGCCAGTAAAAACGTGGGTTATTTTTTTGGAAAATAGAAAACTAAAAGGATTTTTGTCAAAGCCAATGGTAATATGCGCTTTTGAAAAAGCAGTAAGAAACCCCGTGGCGGCAAAGCGTTGCAGGTTGATGACAATATCGTATTTCGTATGGCGTATGGTAGACAGCAATTGAAAAAGATACTTGTATTTGCTTTCTTTCTTGTGCCACACCAATACCTTGTTTAAAAAGGGGTGGTTAGCAAACAATGCCTCATTTCCTTTCCGCACCAAGAAATCTATCTGAGCCACGGGGTTGTACTGGTGCATTTTTTCCAGCACCCCGGTTGCTAGCACCACATCGCCTATAAAAGCCGTTTGTATGATTAATATTTTCTGCATTGGGTAGGCAAAGCTAAACCACTAATTAGATGAGTTGTATGATATTTAATTGTTAAATCCCTTAGCCTGCAAGGTAGGCTGTTCAGAATAGGCATAAAAGGCTTCGGACAGTTTTAAGCGGAAGTTTAACCACAAAGCACACAAAGTTTTTCGCAAAGAAACACAAAGAAAGCTTCCTTTTAAGTAAAACGTTTCACTTAAAGGACACAAAGCAAGGTGCAGATTGACTACTCATTAGTAAATCTATTCATGCGTAAGTAACTGTAAACTGTATGAAAAAGCCTCCCTGATTCTGAACAGCTTACCTGCAAGGTTTCTATTGGAAAAAAACGAGGGGCAACCAAAAAAGAAAATCAAATCTCCCTAAAGCATCCCCCCCACCTGCACTTAAAATTCAACATTCAAAATTACCCATGCTACCACTTCCGTTTTACGGCTACTGTTTTTTTAGCAGCAGGCACAGTGGCTTTTGTTTTCTTTTCAGGTGCGGCCTTTTTGGCGAAAGCACCGGGCACTTGTAGCTCAATCATTTTCTTTACTTCTACCAATGGAATTGTTGCCGCTTCGTCGGCAGTATATTTCCCGCCGCCAGGTTTGCTGGTCAATTTCAACATCTTCTTGCCAAAACGGACAAATGGACCCCAACGGCCATTTTCTATGGTGATTTTTTCTGCTGGCCATTGCTGAATGAAACGGGTGGCTTCTTTTTCCAGTTTCTTTTCTATCAATTCATCAATATCTTTTTGCGACAGGGAATCGTAATTATACCCTTTGGGGATATTGATAAACATATCGTCCCATTTAATGAATGGACCAAAACGCCCTTTGCCTTTTGTTACAGGTTTTGTATCGTAATGGCCAATAGGTGAATCTGCCTGGTTTTTCCCGGCAATCAATTCTAAGGCACGCTCTATTGTTATTTCCAGCGGGTCGTCTGTTTTTGCAAGGGAAATAAACTGGTCTTTATATTTTACATAAGGGCCAAACCGACCAACTCCTACTGTCAATTCTTCCCCTTCAAATTCGCCAAGACTTTTGGGCAATTGGAACAATTTCATTGCCTCATCCAGCGTAATTGTTTCTATGCTTTGGTTTTCCTTTAGCTTGGCAAAGCGTGGTTTTTCTTCTTCGTTGCTGGTTTCGCCAATTTGCACCATTGGGCCGTAACGCCCCATGCGAGCAATTACTTTTTTACCGCTCACGGGGTCAATACCTAATTCCCTTTCACCTTTTGCACGTTCGGCCGTTTCTAATGTATTTTCAATATTCAGGTGGAATGGCTTGTAAAAACCATCAATCATATTGCTCCACTTTATTTTGCCCAAGGCTATTTCATCAAACTCTTCTTCTATCTTAGCTGTAAAGCTAAAATCCATCACTTTTTTAAAATGTTGGTTAAGGAAATCCGTCACCACCATTCCTAAATCTGTCGGGAATAGTTTGGATTTTTCAGCCCCTGTATTTTCCATCAGCATTTCCTGCTCAATGTTATTTTTTGCCGTTAGTCGTAGTATAGTTGATTGTCTTTTGATACCGTCTTTATCACGCTTTTCTACATACTTCCTTTTTTCTATGGTGGTAATAGTAGGCGCATAAGTAGATGGACGGCCAATGCCCAGTTCCTCCATCTTTTTTACAAGGGCAGCTTCTGTGTAGCGGGCATTAGGACGGGTGAATTTTTCAGTGGCTGTCATTTCCCTGAAATCCAATACCTGACGGGCAGTTAAAGGCGGCAACATGCCTTCGGTATCGTCTTCGTCCTCATCATCCTTCCCTTCCAAATATACTTTTAGGAAGCCATCAAATTTCATCACTTCCCCAGAAGCAATGAGTTGCTCCCTATTGGTGCTGATGTTTATTTTGGCCGTTGTTTTTTCAAAGATGGCCTCACTCATTTGGCTGGCGATGGTACGTTTCCAAATCAGTTCGTATAGACGTTTGCTATCGCTATCATCAACCGTATGGTTGTTCATATAGGTAGGGCGAATGGCTTCGTGTGCTTCTTGTGCGCTTTCGTTTTTATTTTTAAACTTGCGGGGCTGGTTATAGTTCTGCCCAAACGAAGTGTTTATTTCCTTGCTTATGTCTGCCAATGCCGTTTCGCTCAAGTTGAAACTATCCGTACGCATATAAGTAATCTTACCGCTTTCATATAGTTTTTGGGCAATCAACATGGTCTTGCTTACACTGTATCCCAATTTACGGGAAGCCTCTTGCTGAAGCGTAGAAGTTGTGAACGGCGGTGCCGGGCTACGCTTGGCTGGTTTTACCTCAATAGATTCTACTGTGTATTTTGCATTGATGCAACTGGTTAAAAACTGCCTTGCATCTTGCTGGTTGGTTACTTTGCTTTGGCCTTCAGCTTTAAATGTAACGGGCTTGTTATTTATGTCTTTAGCAGCAAATAATGCTTCTATTTTGTAGGAGCTAACAGGTACAAAATGGTTTATTTCCCTTTCCCTGTCCACAATTAAACGTACGGCTACGCTTTGCACACGGCCTGCGCTAAGGCTTGGCTGTACTTTTTTCCAAAGCACGGGGCTTAGTTCAAAACCAACTAACCTGTCTAATACACGGCGGGCTTGTTGGGCATTTACCAAATCCATATTGATGGTACGGGGATTGGCTACTGCTTTTTTAATAGCCGGAGCCGTAATTTCATGGAACACAATCCGCTTGGTGCTAATGGGGCTTAGCCCAAGCACTTCTGCCAAATGCCAACTGATACTTTCCCCTTCGCGGTCCTCATCCGATGCCAACCAAACCTCTTTCGACTTTTTTGCTAGCGCCTTTAGTTCGTTTACCACCTTTATTTTATCGTCTGGAACGATATAACGGGGCAAATAATGGTTATTAATGTCAATACCCATATCGTCTTTTTCCAAATCACGGATATGGCCGTAGCAGCTACGCACATCAAAATCGCTACCGAGTATTTTTTCGATGGTTTTAGCTTTCGCCGGACTCTCAACTATTAATAAATTCTTGCTCATTTTCTATAAAATTATGCTTGTTCGATTGACCCTTGACTGTTAACCATTGACCGATAGCTACAACGTCTGTGAAAGGTAAACGGTAAACGGTCAACCGCTGACTGCGTGCAATATTAGCTTAATCAATCAAACCACAAAGAATGTTAAGAAAAAGTATAGGTTTTGTTTTTTGAAAATGTGGCATAGTGTTGGGAATATATTGGGTAATTAAATATACAAATCATGAAAACGATTATTACGCAATCCCTTTTTACCATCATTATTTTAACCAGCATTAGTGCCAATGCACAAAGGGGATGGGAGAGGGGAAATGATAGGCACGAAGAAACAAGAGACAATTACAACAATGGCGGGCAAAGGGGTTGGGACAGGGGAAACGATAGGCACGAAGAAACAAGAGGCAATTATAACAATGGTGGGCAAAGAGGTTGGAATGGTCATCACGATGAATATATAAACAACGATAGAAGGGTGGTTTACCAACAACAACCTCAACAACGTGGTGGTTATTATAATAATCATGAAGCCTACGGCTATGGCTATGCCCAGCAACCACAACGTAGGTCATATTATTATTATCCACAAGCCAATGTTTATTTTAATCCTAACAACCGTTTGTATTCTTATTACAACGGTGGTGGCTGGGTAGATTGTGAAGTATTGCCAAGGGGCTTGTGTGTAAACGAGCCTTATAGTGAAGTTTATTGCAACCCAGATGAAGATATATGGGCTTATAACCGCTCACATATCAATTGTTACAGGCAAGCACGGCCAATGGTTGTAGAAAGGCCACGAGTAAGTTTTTCTGTAGGGTTTCGATTTTAAAATAACTCCTCTATTATATTACATATCTGTAAAGGGTAGCTGAAAGGCTACCCTTTACTTTTTAAAAAAATCCACGATTGTTTTTACTGTTTCGGGCTCCCTATAAATATTGCTATGCCCCAAGCCTTTGGTAATATAAAAGGAAACGTGGGGCAAATTTAATTCTTGTATTGTTTTTACTTCATCGTATGGGCAAACTTTATCTTCTTCGTCATGCACCCAAAGCGTTGGTGTAGTTATTTGTTGTATTGCCCTTCCAGCATTATAATAGCTAACAGGCCTTTGGCCAAGTTTCACTACGAATTTATACAAAGATTTCTTTACGACTTTTGAAAGGGACAGCATCTTGGAAAAAGCATCGATACTTCTTGTAATTTCCACGGGCGGAGCAATAAGGACTAGCTTATCTAGTCTTGGCAATTTTTCAGAAGCAAGGGATGCCGCCAAACCACCAATAGAATGTGCCATTATACCATATAAAGGGCCAAATTTTTTATCAACGGCCAAGATTGATTTTTTGTATTGCAAGGAGTTGATGGTTTTGCCATCGCTAAGCCCATGCCCCGGCGCATCAAAAGCCAGCACTGTGTAGCCTTCTTTTTTTAGCGGGCGGATATATTTTTCAAACTTGTAGCTGCAACTATCAAAACCATGCAGTATCAATATGGTTTTTCCAGTAGGTTTTTCAGGCTGCCAACGCCAGCCACGCAATATTAAACCACCCTCTGTTTTTACGGTTATTTTTTCACCCTTAGCAAAAATACCCGGCTCCAACCGTTGTGGCTTGCCACTATAAGGCGTGCAAAAAAGCTCGAAGGCACGTTTTGCCGCCTCCTTGGGTGAAACCATGCCCAACAACCTGAACTTTGTTTTATAATATCTTAATGCAATTCTTTTCCCTAATTTCATTTCCTATTAACTTGGACAAAGATATGAATGTGGTTATTATTGGCACAGGGAACGTAGCAACAATTTTAGGAAAACTGTTGGTTAGCAAAGGACATAAGGTATTAGAAGTTGTTGGTAGGGCCAAGCAGAAAGCAACTTCATTGGCCAACATTTGCGGTGCAAAGCCTATATTGGATTTTAGTGCTATTACCGATACAGCGGATATTTACATTATTGCAGTGTCAGACAAAGCCATAGAAATAGTTGCCAAGCAATTAATACTTAAAAACAAATTAGTTGTGCATACGGCAGGTTCTGTATCCATCAATATATTTAATATGCCGGGAAATAACTATGGCGTGCTTTGGCCTTTGCAAACATTGCGCAAGGAAATGGAAACTGTACCCCCAATTCCCTTTGTAGTGGATGCGGTGAATGAAGCTACGTATGTAACACTACTAAACTTTACAAAAACCCTTACAGACACTGTTTTTAGGGCAAACGATGCGAAGCGGATAAAATTACATTTAACTGCGGTGATGGTGTCTAATTTTACCAATCATTTGTATGCTTTGGCAAATGATTATTGCCACAAGGAAGCTCTGGATTTTAAATTATTGTTGCCCTTGATTGAAGAAACTGTAAACCGGATAAAAACATATCCACCACATACAGTGCAAACAGGGCCAGCATCTAGAAAAGATGTTACTACTATTGCTAACCATCTTGGTTTGCTAAAACCCCACCCAACGCTTCAGAAGATATACCATTTGATGAGTGATAGTATAATGGAGAATAAACCGTTATAATTTGCCAAATGCATTATTTTTTTTATTTTGCGACAAAATGAAATAGCATGGGTGCAGCAGAGAAACTATATTTCACTTTGGAAGAATACCTAGCCTTGGAAGAGGAGGGTGAGAAATATAGCATAAGGCATGAATTCCACGATGGCGAAATATTTATAATTTCCGATAGCAGCATTGCACACAACCAAGCATTAATGGGTGCAATTATAGGTCTTACTACTGCCTTAAAGGACAAACCTTGCCAAGTTGTTACATCTACCCAAAAAGTGCATGTTCAAACAGAATCTTTTTACTGCTATCCTGACATTGTAGTTGTGTGCGATCCAATAGAAACGCTTGAAGGTCATAAAGACATTATAACCAACCCTACATTACTAATAGAAATCCTATCTCCATTTACGATGGATTATGACAGGGGCGAGAAATTCAGGTTATACCGTAATATACCTACTTTGGAGGAGTATATCTGTATCTCATCCTTGCAAGTAAGCGTTGAAAAATATACAAGGCAAAATAGCACCCAATGGCTGTTTGAAGAATATACCTCCATTAACGATATAGTAACGATAGAAAAAATGGGCATTAGCCTGTCGCTTGCAGGGATTTATGAAAAAGTAGATTTTTCGCTGAATGCCTAAGTGTTTTTTTTCTCTTTGCTACTCCACTTCGCAATACACATCCGTTTGCAAAAAAGTTTTGTCTTTCATTACCTTGGGGTCCGACATAAACACTTCCCACGCCACCCCTTTTTGCTTTTGCTTATTGTCTTTCAACCATTCGTCTAGGGCAACATAAGCCTGCGATAATTTAGAATAAGGGCCGAAATAGTGAGCCACAACAGCTTTACAGCGTTTCGTTTGCTTATAGTACACGCCAGGCTCGTTGTAAGGCAGTTTTTTCAGCATTGGCACCCCCACTTCCACAAAGTACAAATTAGGCTGCCTCCAATGCCATGCCGCAGGTTCTCCAACGGGCATTAAGTTATTTTTCTTTAAAACAAAATCAAGGTTATTAAAGATGACTTTCTGTTTCTCTTTGGCATCTGCCTCAAAATTTGCATAGTCTTTCATTACCATGAATAATTGTGGCCGTAGTTGTGTTGGTTCCACATTAATCACAGGCGTATCTACTTTTATTTCCTCTGGCAAAGGTGGCGGTTGGGTATTAACTGTAGGCTCATCCTTGGTGTTACTATTCATGATAGCATCGCAGGAAAACAAGAAGCAAAGGAATATTGATATAAGGCAAATTCTCATAGGATTTCTAAATTTTAAATTCTAAATCCTAATGCAAGGTATCAATTATAATTTAATAAAAGAAAATAAAATTGCCACAAAGGCACAAAGCCTCGTAGCAACAATAATCAAAAGGAAAGAAGGACTACATGCTTTTCCTTCCTTATTTCCTTTTAACCTTTGTCATCTATTGTGTGTTCTTGCCTTCGTTGCAAATACCAAAAAAAAGCTAGCAAGCAACCTCACTTTAAAAATCGAGTTGCTTGCCAGCAGAATAAATACTTAAATTAAATTTATATTCTAGTGGGCATACATTTTAGCCGTGTTCCTGTACCCTGTGGCTGTATTGCTAAACCAATCGGTATAAGTACTGCCACTACTTTGAGCCCATGGTGCCAGCAATAAATAAGCGGTAGTAACATCTGTTAGTTCCAAAGAATAAGGAACATAAGCAGGAATATCTAAAGCCCAAGGAAGGCTATTTTTATTCACATAATAAATGCCAGTACCCGGAACACTTTTATCATCGCTTGTACCAAAGAAGCTAGGGCTTGCTTTGCTGGTAGGCACTTTGTTGGCCATGTGCAGCTCCCTGCTCCGGTTTTGGTTGATGATCATGTAAGGATTGATGGCAATATCGCTAGGCAACACGCTATTTGACACGAATGTTATGGTAAGGGAAGCGGTATCTGGCGTAATGAAAGGGTCGCTAGCTACTGTGTTTACAAAACCTGTGCTGGTAGTAGCTGGCATTATCCTTGAAGCATTGTCTATAACAACAATGTTGGCATAAGCTTGGCTGCTTTCAGTACCGTTGCTGCTAAGCGCTAACCATGAAGGGGCATTTGTTTTAGCACCGGCAACGGCTGAAACTTTTGCAGGAAGCATATTGTCTAGCTGTATAGCAAAACCATTTTTAAAACTAGCACCAATTGCCCTTGTTACAAAACTAGCTTTCACTTCTACTACTTTGTTGGCAGCGTTGGTTACGGTATTGTACCTATAGCTTATTACTAAGTCGTTAAAGTCATAATCGCCAGTGCCAGGCCAGTTGTCTTCAAACATATAGGTACCATAACTAGCAGAAGGGTAGTAAGTATTAAAAGCCCTTGTAGCATCACTTGGGTAAGCATCATAAATGTCTGCCACGCCATCGCCATCAGTATCGGCCAATGTTTTGGCAGATGAAGCCAATGTACCCGTTGCATACACAATGCCTGTGCCAGTACCATTGTATTCAACCACGGTGTAGTAGTATGTGGTATTGGCTGTAAGCCCTGTTACTACCACGCTATTGCCTGTACCATTATATACTACATAACCGCCACCTATTGCTGTGCCGCTGCCATATACAGTGCTTGCAGTATAGGCAGTGCCGCTTGAAGGCAAACTACTTAGTGCAGCTGATGGGCTTATAATTACTATCCTGTTGCTGCCATTGCCTATTGCCCAGCTACTGCTGATAGCTGTAATATCCAAGTTGTTGAACACTAATGCGCTAGAAGCCGTAGTAGGTGCTGCTGTGCCTGCCACAATGTTGCCTGCAAAATTGTAAGAATGTATTTCTCCGCTTGCGGGCTGCGAATATGATTGCCCAATTACTTGGCCTTCGATATTAGAATTGTTGCTAGACTTGGTAATGTCTGCAAAAGGTGCAAATAGGGAACCTTCTATTACTCCATTGCCGGCAATACCCAATGTAGTGGTATTGTAAAAATTATACAATATGTATGGGGCATTCCCCCCACTGATGCCACTTGGCGTGAAAGCACTCCATGTAAAAGAACCTGCTGCATTTACATTGATAACCAAAACATGGCTTGCATCGGGCGCTTGTCCAGAAAAAGTAAGGCTTTGGAAATTGTTAAAATCTGCACCTGCTATGTTCAACACATTAACGCCTGTTGAAAGGGTTTTAATATAAATCTGCGAATTGCTGCTAATGCCGCTATGTGCTATGGCCGTGGCATTTTGGTTAGGTGAATTGTAAATCACCATATTGTCTTTCAGGCTACTAATGCTTGATGCACTTGTTTGCATGGTTTTAAATGCCCCTGCAAAGTCAATGGTAGGTGTTTGAAAAATAGGGTTCACGGTAGCACTTACCCCTAAAGTAGTTGCGCTAGCAGACATTAAAATGTTGGGCGTAGCATTGTAGTTGCTGCCTTGCGTAATGCGAATGGGTGAACTTGCACCATTCTGGTCAGTGTACCAAGCTTTTGAACTATTTTGGTTGCCAATAATTACATACCCATTGTTTAATACTTGTAGGCTGTTGCCACCTTTATAACTTACTTTCCCGCCTATCAACAACCCTATGTTTACTTTATTTATTTGATAAGAAAAATTGTTGTGATTGCTTACGTTGTAGTTGCCTGCAATGGTAAGGTCGCCGCCCATGGCCACAGGACCCTCTGTTTCGCTAGTGTAAAAAGCTACACCGTTTTGGGCAAACACATTAAAAGCCAATGCTGGGGAAATTGGGTTTTGGGCTTTTGCCTGCCCGAATGCCAAGATAACCAAAAATATGGCAACGGCATTCTTTAAATTTTTCGTGCTGTTGAAAATGCTATTGTTCATGATATAGTAAAATATATGTTTTAATAAATAAGGCTTGGTGCAATAATTAGTTTAAATTCATGTTTACGCTTCCATTCCTGGTAATAAACGTTTTTGTAACACTGCCAAACTGAACGTTAATGGTTGGATAATTTGAAGGCACATTAAATGTAGTTGAAAAGTTTTCATCACCCTTTTGTAATTTTTGCAAAACCACACTTCCATCGCTTGCCGTTATTTTTAATATTGAATTAAAGCTTTGGCCCTGCAGGCCAGTAAAGTTGAATGCAATTTTATTAGTGCTGTTCCAGTTAAAATTGCTGGCAGTAGCAATAGCAGCAAACTGGGTAACTGCAGGCGTGGCTGCGCCAGGAGTAGCTGTATCTTTTTTGCAGGATGCAATTGTCAATATAAATAAAGCAAGGGCTATGGTGCATTTGCCACTAAGGAATGAGTTCAAATTATTTTTCATTGTTCTTAATTTTAAACAAAAATAGAATGTGGCTATTTATTAAATTGCCCCTACAATTAGGGGGGCGGGTAACTAGCGTAGTGAAGAAGCTTCAATTCGTAGATTTTTTGAAACCCCAATAAAATATCCACCAATTTTTTATCTTTTTCCAAAACAGGGAAAAACATCAATAGCAATTAAAAAAAATACCCATTTCTAGGTATTTTTTTAATCAAATATCTCTACTATTTTTGCACATGAAAATAAAAAATTGTTCGCTAAAAATAAATTTTAACTTTTCAATTAAAATATACTAGTTTCGTTTTAACAATTAAAAAACAAACCTCTTTCGCAATCAAAACCTGCGAAACTAAAACGGCTATTTAGAAATAAAAAAACAAACCATGAGACAAAAAATCAAGTTCGTCTTGTTTGCGTTGTTCTTTATTAAGGGTGCAACTGCACAAGTAGAGAAAAAGCAAGCAACCCTACCAAAAACACCGACCGCATTTTCGAACAACACATCGCTGCAGCTTGGAGTAGGCACGCAAGGCTTGTCATTCGACGTAAAAGAGACTGTTAGCAGCAAATTCACATTAAGATTGGGTACAACATTGCTTCCAGTGCACAACCTTGACCTCACAAACACAGTAGATATCGGGATAAAATCTTCCACCAATGGGGATGCAGACCTGAACAGTGTAAGGTTATTGCTTGAATACAGTCCCGTGCACAACGGTGGTTTCAGGCTGGTAACGGGAGCTGGATATTTTTATAAATCGGGACTGGTAATGAATCTTTCTATCAATGAGTCGAAACAATTCTCTAATACCGGCCCTACTTACACTGGCGCGCAGATTGGAACGGTAAAAACGGTAATAGATTCTAAAGGCATAGCCCCATACATTGGTATAGGCCTTGGCAGGGCTACCCGAAAACACCGTTTTACCACCAACTTGGATCTTGGTACCTTTATTTTGCCATCCCCAACCGTGGTTGTTACTGGGACTAATATGCTCAGTAACAACAGCCACTTAGGTCCGGTTTTGCAAAACCAGATATCTGACTATAAATGGTTGCCAGTATTGCAACTGCATTTTAATTACAGGATAAACTAAACAGTCATATTAAAAACATTAAAAACAAAAACACTCAAAAATGAAAACACGCTTAGAACAATTTTTAATTGCTGCATTTTTTGCAGCTACTTTTCTTGGCCTCCATGGCTGTAAGAAAGTAGACCTTAGTGAAGCCACATCAAACATCAACACAGCAATTTATGTTTCCCCAATCTCCATTAGGTTTGTTGATGTAGACACCGCCACCAAAGTCATACCCGATACTAAAGTAACAATAGGTGGCGATGCTGCCCAATATGTGGTAGCATCAGATGGAGGGAATCTTTCCACATCTTCTTCAGCTTTTCAGACATCACACGGCTTTTTGAACTTGGCACTTGCCACAACTACTGGCCTGCCCACAACTAGCCACCCGGTTAATTTTACCATCAGTGCTAGCCCCGCCGGTTATATGCCTGTGATAAGGACACTTTCTATTACAGATACAACGCCAACCATACTCACTATAAGTGTTGTAAAATCAACGGCTTTAGGAAACTTTGGTGCATCGGTAACCCCCACTATCCAAAACACATTGTCAGGGGATACGCTTAGTGCGGATGCTCAACTGTTAACAGTGCCTATGGGCAAAATGACTGAAAAAGCCACCATAACCATCCCTTCAGGAACAAAGTTCCTTGATGCGAATGGCAATCAAATACACGCCTCATCTATCAATACAAACATAGTGCAATACGGCACTGGCGTACCTGGCGTGCAGGACATTTTTCCAGGTGGCTTAAACCCTAAGAATGTAATTGGCGCAGATGGGAACGCTATTAATGGTGGCGTACAATTCATTACGGCTGGCTTGTTAAACATAAACATGAACGCTGGGAATACCGCAGTAAAGAAATTCTCTAAACCACTGGATGTAAATGTTGAACTGAACAGCAACCTGCAAAACCCTGAAAGTGGAAAAGCACTACAGGCTGGTGATTACATCCCTGTATGGAGCATGGACGAAGGAACAGGCCAGTGGAAATATGAATCTAAAGCCGTAGTAGCACCAGACCCCAGCTCTGGCAAGTTAACTGCCAATTTCAAGGCTTCTCACTTGAGCAACTGGAATTTAGACTGGTCGTGGGATTATTTTGGTAGCCATGGCACCACTTTTAAACCTTTAACCTGCGTATTGAACATTGCTAATGGATTTTATGGTTACCCATGGGAAGTAATCTTAGTTGACCAAAATTATAACTATCTTGCTGGCGATCATTATGAATATGTATACAATGGCTACACTACTACGCTTCCATACATACCTAATGTACCACAAGCAAGGTTTATTTTGAAACCATCCCCATGGTACACGGGCAATTACCCTGCTTTGGATTATGTAGCACAAACGCCTTTGTTCAACCCCAAAACACAAAATTCAATAACCCTTACATACGCCCCGCCACCTCCTCCTGAGCGAGCAAACCTAGTGTATAATGTTACTGGCAAGTGTAGCAACAAAAACACTGCTATCAACGTTGGGGCATGGGTTTACTATTGGAGCGATGATTGGAGTGAGTTTTACTATTCCTATATCAGTACTTATGGATGGAGCTATAACAATAATATTAGCCTTCAAGTAAACAAAAAATACAATATTGGCATCTGGTATGGTGGAACTTGGAACCAAAGTTCGTTTACCATGACAAAGAGCGACTTTACTTTGCCTACCGTCCTTATTCCTGGTACAGGCCTTATATCTGGCTATGGCAAGTATAATGCAGGCTCTAAAACATTGACTGTTACGTCTAGCTTCCAAGTAGTTTGTAAATAACTAATTTTCGGGGTAATGGACAAAATTGATGCTCAAATTCCCTGTAATTAAGGCTAGCATTGTGTTTTAAGCAATCAAAGTATTTCCAATAGAATATTGATTACAAAAAAACATCTAAAATGCAGTACTGGCAAGTATTGTATGAGTTTTTTAAGGCATTGGAACTCAGAAAATAGCATCAATTTTGTCCATTACTCCTAATTTTCTAACTGTTTATCGTATAAAAACTAAAAGCCCCAGTTGCAAATGCAATTGGGGCTTTTTTTGCTTGTATATCATTAATCCTCACCCCACCCTTTTTCCCAAAATCTTCAAACTTCTTTCCACGCCATCTAAATTGGCAATATTTTTCAAGTTGGCCCATTCTTCAAAGCCAAGTTTTTCAAAGAGGTTGATGCTAGGAATGTTGTGTTCGAAAATAAAGCCGAGGAGGGTGTTGATGCCATATTTGGGGGCATTATCCATGCAATATTGCAGCACTTGTTTGCCATAGCCTTTGCCCTGCTGTTCAGGAGCTAGGTAGATGCTAATTTCAGTAGTGGCATCGTAAGCTGGGCGGCCATAGAACGATTGGAAGCTTGCCCAGCCTATTGTTCCCAATTCATCTTCCACCATCCATAATGGGCGTTTTTTAGGCGAATGGGCATAAAACCATGCTTCCCTGCTGGCAACAAATACGGGTTCTGTATCGGCAGTAACCATGCGGCCAGCAACTGTAGTATTGTAGATGGCTACAATGGTGGACAAATCGGCAATAGTGGCATCCCTAAAAATCATTTTTTTATTTTTATTTGTAAAATTACTGAGATACCCATTTTCGGATGTTTTTGATGTTTATTTTTTGAATAAAAAATTTTTTTTGCACTTCCTTTTGGTTTTAACTCCTTGAAATACAGTATTTTTTTATTTTAAAATTTGATTTTATAGAAGATTTTATGACGATTTATTGATGATAAAATGAAGATTTATTAGTGATAAAATGAAGATTTATTGATGATA
>NZ_JBKHKJ010000043.1:0-24725 GCF_046546515.1 Parasediminibacterium schistidii
ATATTTTGCACCTGTTTTATTCCCGCAGTGGTGGCCTTTGCCCATCTTCCACTTGCGGTGGGCCATCATCTGGCGGGGGTGGGTTGCCATCACGGGGAGGTCCGTCAGGCCTGCCACCCATCCCCCTGCGTGGAGGGTGTTGCTGTGGCGGTGCCATCATTCGCACAGTTTGTACAATAACGCTGTCAAATTTTTTTTGCTGCTGTGGAGTGCATAATTTCCGTACTTCTTGAAAATGATGGAAACCAGCTATGTCTATTTCTGCTTCCACAGTATTTGCTTTTGCAGCAGCAGCCTTAATTTTATTTTCTGTAATGCTTGTATCACACAATAAACTAAAATAGGCTTCTTTGGCTTCTTTTAGCCTCGGCTTTATTTCCCTTATTGTTTCTTGGTGTTGCTTAATCAAGGCTTGGTATGCCCGCTGTTGGTTGCTGTCAAACGCCAATTCTTTAATCAAGAATGCAGCCGCCCCACCTTTATTGCCCATTGGAGGCATATTGCCTCTCTGGCTTGTTACCCAAAAAAAGCAAAGTGTGGTTATATTTGCAATCATCAACAGCAATACTGCAACAGCCCACCATCTATTATTATTGATTTGTTTCATTTAATTATTTTTAGCATCACTATAAATAGTAGCGGTAGATAAATCGTATTCTTCTACAAAATTTTGCAATGTTGCTTGTTTGTCTGCCGTTTCATTGGTTGCTGCCGTTTTGTTTTTTACCATTTTATTAATGGCAACCATGTTCAAAACCAAAAACAAGGATAAAGTGCCAATAGCAAAAGCAGGTTGAGCCAAAAAAGCCCCCCAACTCTGCCAGATAGGGATAGATTGCCGCTGCTGTAACCTTGCCAGCAAACGGGTTTGGAAGAAAAACGGTGCTTCTGCCTTGGACATTCCGTCCAAACTATTTAGTATATCATCTATTTCTTTATTATTCATAACAAAATCATTTAATCATACATAAAAATATACAACTTACTACCTCATACCTGCCAATTCCTTCCTCAAATTTTGCTTTGCCCTATGTAAAAAAGCTTCTACCGATGCTACTGTTACCTGCATTACCTCGGCTATCTCCTGATAGCTTAGCCCTTCAACTTTGTTTAGCGTAAAAGCTACTTTCTGGTTTTCGGGCAATGCCATCATAGCCTTGAACAAAAGAGCGGCTTTTTCCTTGTTTTCAATGGCCACGCCCGGATGGTGAAATTCGGGAGGGTCGTGCCGGATGGTATCGACTATGCCAAAAAAACTTTCAACCACGGCAAACCTTTTCTTCCTGCTTTTACGTCGTTGCCAGTCTAGCGACTTGGTTACAGCTATCCTGTATAACCAAGTTGACAATTTAGATTCACCTTTGAACTGGCCAATGGATTGATACACTTGTACAAACACTTCCTGTGCCACGTCTTCTGCATCCTCCCTGTTTTGCAAAATGCCCAGCACAGTATTGAACACAATATGCTGGTAGGCACTTACCAGTTGGGTAAATGCCTGCCCTTCTCCCTGTTGCAATTGTTGTATCAATATCGGTTCGTCCAAATAATTACCGCTTTGCTGGATGTGAAATAATCATGCTAAAACTAATACTCCTATTGCAAATTTCACAAGGCATACTTGCATTAGTACTACTCTAGGTGCAAGTTTGTTTAATCTGCCACGAAGGCACCAAGACACCAAAAGGCACAAAGTTTTAAGGGAAGACTAAAAAAAAAGAAGAAAAATTATGTTATCAATACCTTTTAACCTTCTTTTTCTTAGTGTTGCTTCGTGTTTTTGTACCTTTATTGCTAAAAGCATATTCGATGTGGTGAGTAGTACCCTTAACTTTAATATAAGTATGACGCTGGTTATAGGAAAAACCTTTGCACTCAAAAATAAAAAAGCCGCCAAAGCATAAAACTTTGGCGGCTTACAATTTTTATAACCATAATCTCTTTACTTATTCTTTTGCTCAGTCGAAATCTGCATTGGGTTTTTTTCGGTTGGCACAGCATTGCGTGGGTTGGCACTGTTTAGTTTGTACAATGCAAACCTGCTCGGTGCTGCATCTACATTTCCCCAAGTATTGTTGCTTTCATCAATATCTGCTGTTTCCTTCAATGGATCCAACAACATGCTTGTTACTTTTTTGGCAGTTAAAAACACTTTGCTTACACTGTTTTCGTTCTTCCTCCATACCTGTGCGGGTATCCTTTCTATCTGTGTGCTGCCATCTTCAAATGTAAATTGCAGGATTATGGGCATTACCAAGCCCCCTTTGTTGCTAAATGCCACTTCATACAAGTGCATAGAAGCATACTTGTTTTTTTCCTCGTCATTCAAAGCCTCTGTTGCTGGCTTTACTTTAGGCAAAGCAGGGTTTATGGTGCTGTCGTAAGGTTCAATGCCCCTGTCGTACCGCCAGTAAAAATCACGAAGGGTAGTGTCTCTATCCACTTCAAAAACAATGCTTTTGTCTTCCCTGTTCCTTTTCATAAAAGTACCGTCAAACGCTGGCACTTGCGGAGCAATGCCTGCAGGCTTAGGGCCTCTTCTTTGCAGGTTGAGTGATGGGTCGTAAACAGCATGTTTTACAGAGTCAATAGAAATATCGCAAGGGTCTGTGCCATAAAACCAGCCACGCCAAAACCAACCTAGGTTTTCTGCGCTTGCATCTTCCATCGTCCTGAACAAATCTGCGGGGGTAGGGTGCTTAAACGCCCAGCGCCTTGCATATTCCTTGAAAGCATAATCAAACAATTCCCTGCCCATAACGGTTTCACGCAATATATTCAATGCAGTAGCAGGCTTGCCATAAGCATTGCTGCCAAAGTCGTTGATGTTTTCACTGTTGGTCATGATAGGTTCCAACTGGTCTTTGGGCAATTTCATGTAGTTGGTAATATTCCAGGCTGGCCCCCTTTTAGACGGGAATTTATTGTCCCACAATTGTTCCGTAAGAAACTGGCAAAAGGTATTCAGCCCTTCGTCCATCCAACTCCACTGGCGTTCGTCGCTGTTTACAATCATTGGGAAGAAGTTATGCCCTACTTCGTGCATAATTACGCCCAACATGCCATTTTTTGAAGTTTCTGTATAAGTGCCGTCTTTTTCTGTCCTGCCCCAGTTGAAGCAAATCATTGGGTATTCCATGCCATTGCTTGCTTCAATGCTTTGTGCCACGGGGTAGGGATAGGGTATAGTGAAATGCGAGTAGCTCCTGATGGTATGTGCAACCGCTTTGGTAGAATACTTGCGGTACAAGCCATAAGCTTCTTTGCCATAGGCACTCATGCACATTATTTTTTTGCCTTCCACATAGGTTGGCATGGCATCCCAAATAAACTTACGGGAACTGCCCCAAGCAAAATCCCTAACGTTGTCTGCCTTGAAAACCCATGTCTTAGTAGCTGTTGCAGGATTTTTTTCTGCTGCCTTGGCTTCGTCTAGCGTTACCACTTCCACAGGCTCTTTGGCTGCCTGGGCTGTTTTCCAGCGGGCTTGCTGCGCTGCGGACAATACGAGTGGGTAATTTTGGCATTCACCTGTGGCCATTACCACATGGTCTGCCGGAACGGTCATGGCTACTTTAAAATTGCCAAAAGTCAAGGCAAATTCGCCCCTGCCAGTAAACTGGTGGTTTTGCCAGCCTTGGAAATCGCTGTACACGCAAAGGCGAGGGTACCATTGGCTCATGGTAAACAAGTAATTACCATCCTCAGGGAAATATTCGTATCCGCCACGGCCGCCACCGTTCATACGGTCAGAAATTTTATAGCTCCAGTTTAGCTTGAAAGCAAATTGCTGCCCGGGTTTCAATGCCGCTGGCAGTTCTATGCGCATCATCGTTTTGTTGACGGTATATTGCAAAGCCTTGCCGTTAAGGGCTTCTGTTAGCTTTAGAATTTTGTCGCCATAGCCATTGTCTATTTTGGCGTTTTCCATTTTTTGCAAGGTTGCCAAAGGCATTAGCTTGCTAATGGCTGTTGCATCTTGGTAGTTGGCATTGTTGATAGAGCTGTGCTGGTTTTCATCCAGTTGCAGCCAAATATAAGTTAGCACATCTGGGCTGTTGTTGTAATAAGTAACCAACTCGCTGCCTGTAAGTACTTGTTTTTTTTCGTCTAACGAGCAGGTAATGTCATAATCGGCACGTTGCTGCCAATACTTAGGCCCCGGTGCGCCGCTTGCCGTACGGTACTCGTTGGGCGTAGGCAATATAATGCCCAAGTCCTCAAACTTATTGGCATGGCTAGCCCCAGGGTTGTTCATGATGTTTTGTGCATTTGCACCGAGGCAAGATGCTGCCAAAGCCAAGACTAGAAACTTTTTTATCATGTATATCTTAATTTTTGATTAATTAAATTGCCACAAAGGCTCAAAGGCACGAAGTAATACAAAGTTTTAAATATTCTTTACTTTTTTAGACCTCACCCCCCGCCCTCTCCAAAGGAGAGGGAGCCAGTCTCTGACAGAAAAAAGCTGCTTTTTTTAAAAAGTTTAAAAAACTACCCTTCAAAAATCTGTGCTACTTTATTGGTTATTGTAACCCTAAATACCACAACTGATAGTTGTGCGTAACACAAAACTCATAACAATCCTAAAATGGCCACTGCTGCATTATCATTTGCATGGCTAGTGCAAATATGCCCCCGCTGCAATATAAAATATATTCCCTTCGGTTTGTGTTCAGCAACCCGGTTATAATATAAGTCAACAATAAAACACCACCTACTATAATCAATTGCCCTGCTTCTAAGCCAATATTAAACGCAAATAATTGCGCAATAATATTGCTGCCAGTGCCCAAAATACTTTTTAAGTAATTGCTAAACCCAAGCCCATGTATTAATCCAAAGAATAAAGCAAGCAAGTAAAACAAGGATATGTTTTTTCCAAAAACCATATTCTTTGCAAATACATTGCTGATGGCAGTGATACCAATGGTAACTGGTATCAAAAACTCAATCCACTTTGTAGAAAAATGAACAATGCTTAACACACTCAAAGCCAGCGTTATAGAATGGCCAATGGTGAAAGCGGTAACCAATACTATTATTTTCCGCCAATCAGTCAATTGGTAGCGCAGGCACAAAGCCATAATGAACAATATATGGTCTATGCCTTGCCAGTCTGCAATGTGCTGCCGGCCTAGTGTAAAGTATAAACCAAAATCGCCCACTTGAAGTTATTTTGAATGTTGAAATTTAAATTTTGAATTGGGGGCAAACAAGTGCCATTTTTCTGTAGGCACGAAGGCTCAAAGTGGCACTAAGGAAATAAGAAAAGAAGGGCAATTCTGTTATCCAATGAGTATTGAACTTCTCTTCTTTGTGCTTCTTCGTGTTTTTGTGCTTTCGTGGCTAATATCATTCGGATGCAAAATATTGAAAATTAATAAGCACTTTTGCTTTGCAAATAATAATATCCCCGAATGGTAAATATATTGGTTAGATGGTTTAGTTTGGCAATGTTGGTATTACCCCCGTCCCCTAAAGGGGAGGTAGAGACCTCAGCCCAACCCTACCTCACCCCAGCCCTCTCCGAAGGGAGAGGGGGCAGGAACCAAGGAGAGGGGCAAGGAGATAGGATTCTTATGCACCCCTTTTACCTTTCAATGATCGAGATAGACCACAATGCAAAGGAAAAAACGGCCGAGATAAGCATCCGCATTTTCACGGAAGACTTGGAAGGGGCTTTGCGGAAATTTAGTAATACAAAAATAGATTTACTGCACCCAGCAGATAAAGCAGCCACAGAAAAAATATTGAATGCTTATATACAAAGCAAATTTCAGCTTACGCTAAACGAAAAAGCAGTAACCCTGCATTTTGTGGGCTATGAACAGCAAATAGAGAGCATCTGGACTTATTTAGAGGTAAAAGACGTTCCTATCTTTAAAAAAGCGAGCATCAATTGCAGCTTGCTGTACGACTACCAGGACAAGCAAGTGAATATTTTTCATGTAAAAGCCAATGGCACCGAAAAAAGCAATAAACTAGATTTCCCTAAAAATGGGGTGGAGTTTGAATTTTAATGTAGATTTAAGGAGTATTTATTTCATTTACAGCCCCTCAAAAATCATACTTGCACCTTGACCCACCCCTACAGACATGGTAGCAAGCCCATATTTGGTATTCCTGCGTTTCATTTCATGTATCAGTGTGCCAATTATCCTTGTGCCATTACTGCCTAAGGCATTTCCCAAGGCAATAGTGCCGCCATTTACGTTCATTGTTTTTTCATCTATGCCCAAATCTTGGATACAGGCAAGGCATTGCGATGCAAAGGATTCGCAAAGTTCTGTCAAGCCCATGTCTGTTATTTTCAAGCCTGCCCTTTGCAATGCTTTTTGGGTGGCTGGCACTGGCCCAATGCCCATAATATCTGGGTGAACGCCAGCTATGGCCATACTGGTTATCCTTGCCAATGGTTTTAGGTTGAATAACTTTACAGCTTCCTTACTTGCCAATAGCAACGCTGCTGCCCCATCGTTGATGGCACTGCTATTGCCAGCAGTTACGCTGCCATTGGCAACAAATGCAGGTTTTAATGCCGCCAGTTTTTCAAGCGTGGTGCTCCTTGGTTGTTCGTCCTTGCTAAAAAAAGTCGGTTCTTTATTATCAGATAGCGGTATGGGTATCAATTCATCTGTCCACTTGCTGGCAGCTAATGCGGCTGCATATTTCTGCTGCGATTGCAAGGCAAAAAAGTCCTGTGCCTCTCGGCTTATGCCCCATTGCTTGGCTATGTTTTCTGCTGTCTCGCCCATATTGTAAGGGTGGTACATTTTGGCTAGTTTCTGGTTGGTAAACCGCCATCCAATGGTACTGTCTATCATTTCCATCTTACGGGTAAACGCACCTTCACTTTTTAGCATTACATATGGTGCCCTAGTCATACTTTCCACGCCACCTGCAATGTACAACATGCCTTCGCCACACATAATGGCCCGGGCAGCATCCATTACAGACTGCATGCCGCTTGCACAAAGGCGGTTTACGGTATTGCCCCCAACGGACACTGGCAAGCCAACCAATAAGGCTGCCATGCGGGCAATATCCCGGCAATCCTCACCAGCTTGGTTGGTGGCGCCAGCTATTACGTCTTCTATTTGAGTAACGTCTATCGAAGGGTTCCTTTCAAGCAAAGCCTTGATGGCAAACGCCAGCAAATCATCCGGGCGTATCATGCTCAGCTTTCCGCCATATTTCCCGATGGGTGTGCGGACGGCATCTATTATATAAGCAGAATTCAAATAATTAGGAATTATGAGTTATGACTAAAGTCGATATACATCTGGATTGTGTTTTTGCATCATCCTTTTGTTTTGCTCGTCTGAAACTTCTGCCCAGCCAAATTGCTTGTACAATCCATGGGCATCATGCGTTGCCAGCATCCAACGCCTTAAACCCTGCAAGTCGGGATGGGCATGTATGCTTTGCACCAACCATTTTGACAAGCCTTTGCCACGATGCTTTTCTACTATAAACACATCTGCCAAATAAGCAAATACAGCCCTGTCGGTTATTACCCTTGCAAAACCTATTTGTTTATCGCCATCATAAACCCCAAAACAAAGTGAGTTGTTAATAGAAGTTTGCACAGTTGCCAAAGGGATGCCCTTTGCCCAATAAGATTCCTGCGACAGGAACTTGTATATTAGCGCAATATCCAACAAAGCTGGATTGGTATTAATAAGAAGGTTATTATTTTTTACTTCGTAATGTTCCATTTAAAAAATGTTGAATTTTAAATGTTGAATTTTGAATTAGAGAACAAGTGTTCAAACAAAGTTACCCTATCCATTTCCTTTATTTCCCCTGGTTTAATCCCATCAATGGTTAACTTTTCTATCCTGTAACGTATCAATCGCAAAGTGGGGAAGCCAACAGCCGCAGTCATTTTACGCACCTGCCTGTTTTTCCCTTCTTTTAAAATGAGTTTCAACCATGGTGCTGGTATTTCTTTCCTAAACCGGATAGGTGGATTGCGTTCTGGCACCAATGGAGGCTCTGTAAAAAGGCTTACCGTGCAAGGCTTGGTATAATAAGTTTTCCCGTCAACATTTATGGCTACGCCTTTTTGCAATATTTCAACTGCTTCATGCGTGGCATTGCCATCTACCTGCACCCAGTATTCACGCTCATGGGCAAACAAGGGGTTTAGCAAGCGGTTGTTTAGTTGCTTGTCATTGGTTAAAATCAACAATCCCTCGCTATCATAATCTAGCCTGCCTACGGGGTACACATCTTTGGGTACGTTAAAAAAATCTGCCAAGGTTTGTTTGCCATCCTGTGGCGAGAATTGGCACAAGACCATGTAGGGCTTATAAATAATATAATAATGGTGCATGTTGTTTCTTTTGCCCCAAAGGCACAAAACTACCTCCTCCTGCCAGCATTGGGTTGGTTAAAGTTCCTTCTTTTGCCATTGTTGTTGCCATTATGCCTGCCGCTGCCGCCATGCGGCCTTTTCAGCCTTGGCTCGTAAGGTGGCGTTGTGCCAAATTGCTCGGGCATCGTGGCTTTTTCCACAGGCTTGCCCAATAATTGTTCTATTTCTGCAAAGCTGGTTTGTTCTTTTTCGTTTACCAAGGTTATGGCCATGCCATCGGCCTCGGCACGGGCGGTACGGCCAATGCGGTGCACATAGTCCTCGCCATCGTGTGGCACATCGTAGTTTACAACTAGGTCGATTGTGTCCACATCAATGCCCCGGCTCAGTATATCCGTGGCAATAATAATGGGGATGCGGCCACTGGTAAAGCCTTGCAGCACTTCCTCCCGCTGGCTTTGTTCTAGGTCGCTGTGTATCTCGGCCACTTTCATTTTGGCATGTTGCAGTTCGCGGGCCAGTTGCTTCACGTCTTGCTTGCGGCCGCAAAACACCACGGCAGCACGGTGGGGTATGGTTTGCAGCAAGTATTTTACCAAAGGCAGTTTTTGCGGCTCGTGTAAAATATATGCACGTTGCACAATTTTTTCTGGTGGTTTGGATATGGCAATGTTTATTTCCGCAGGTTCGTGCAGGATAGTCCTAGCCAGTCGCCTTATTTTCTCGGGCATAGTAGCCGAAAACAATAGGGTTTGCCTTTTCTTAGGCAAATGGCTGATGATGGTATTAATATCGTCTTGAAAGCCCATGTCCAGCATACGGTCGGCCTCGTCAAGCACTAGGAACTGGATGCTGCCAAAGTCCACATAGCCCATTTTTAAATGCGCCAATAAACGGCCCGGCGTGCAAACCACAATGTCTGCCCCTGTTTGCAGTGCTTTTTTCTCGGCAACAAAATTTTGCCCATCGCTACCACCGTAGATGGCAATGGAGCTGATATTGGTAAAATAAGAAAGCCCCTCTATCACTTGCCCAATTTGTATGGCAAGTTCCCTGGTGGGTACCAGTATTAGGCCGCTCACCTTCGTAGAATGATGGTGGCCAATTAAATGGTTCATCATGGGCAGCAGGAAAGCGGCTGTTTTGCCCGTGCCTGTCTGGGCAGAAGCTATCAAGTCTTTGCCAGCCATGATGATGGGTATTACCTGTTCTTGTACTGGGGTGGCATTATCGTAGTTAGATGCCTCGATACCTTCTAATAAGGTGGGGTGGAAATTAAACGCTGTAAACTGCAAAATGATTATGTTTTTGTAAGTGCAACTGAATTGCCCTTTTTAAATATGATGGGGCTAAAGATAACTGAAAATTTGCTAATGTTTTTTATTGGTTTTTTTTGTCTAATTCTTTTTTGGCGGTGCTGGTACACGGCAACATATGGTTTGATGCAAACTTGATAGGGACAAATCAAAAATTTATAGCCCATTTTCAGGGGTATTGCCTGCTTGGTTTGACTGGCTTTTGGAAGCCCAAATTTAGTTTTGAGGTCTTTTTGAAACATAACTCATTGAAATACAGTGTTTTATGTTTTTTACGAGTGCGTATTTTATGCATATTTTGTGCTTATTTTATGCTTATTTTGTGCCTATTTTGTGCCTATTTTGTGCCTATTTTTCGCAGAAAAGTGCGTACTTTTTGGATGTTTTTTGAGCAAAGATGTAAAATGTCATAACATTTTTTTTGTATATTAAAAATAAGCACAACGGGCAGCGAGCCAATACGAGGCTAACCACAAAAACCCTCCGAGGTTTCAAAAACCTCGGAGGGTTTGAATACACAGGGTCTGTGCTAATGAAAACAAGGGACCATATACTACAAAGTTCGGTTTGATTTGGAATCCATGCAAAAAAACAATCCTATATGGGGGAAATATGCCCCCATGAGCAGCCCAAAATGCCCCTATGGTGGGGGAATTTTGTATTGCAATAACAATTGTAAACCAAGCAGCACTTCCAAAAAAACCTCCGAGGTTTTGTCAGGAGGGGGCTTATAGTGTGCGGGTGGAGGCGTAGGTTTGAAATATTATAACAAGCTGGCACATGATCTCTGACCTGTGCCTAGCTTTTCCTATCTTTAAGATATTGGCAAGCATCGCTAAAATATTCAAAGCAAAAAATAAGTAACATGGAAGCACAAGCCGGAAAGCCTGCGTGAGAAAAGTTTTTTTAAGGCATTAGAATGTTGTCGACATGATGATTTTTTACATTTATTGATAGTCCAATTCTGATTCAGGTAACTCCGAGAAAGTAACCGCACCTTTATCATCTGGCTTCTTCCTATTATATTTGCTAAAACAACAAAAACGATGGGTACAAAACTTTTACTACAGAAATATTTTTGCAGTATTTTTTTAGTTATTCTTATCCTTTCGGCAAACAAAGCAACTGCACAGTATGTGAACATTCCTGATAGTAATTTCAAGAATTGGGTATTGGCCAATGTTCCTCATAAATCTAGCAAAACGGATATTACCGTTGTAGAAGCATCTATATATAGCGCAGGTATTAACTTATCAAACAATTATTCTGGTTATAACATTAAAGATTTGACAGGGATAGAAGCTTTTATAAATATAGACTCTTTAAATTGCGGGTTTAATAAATTGACTAGCTTAAATCTATCATCGAATACAAGACTAAATTACTTAATTTGTTGGAACAACCAATTAACCAACCTAAATGTAAAATCAAATACCCAACTTGTCGTTTTGCAATGTAGTTCCAACCAATTAACTAGTTTGGATTTATCATCCAACAACTCGCTTGCTTTTTTAGATTTCAGTACTAATCAAATTGCCAGCATAGATTTATCATCCAACAAATTACTCACTTATTTAGATTGTTGGGATACTCATTTAACCAGGTTGGATTTATCGAAGAATACAATACTTACGCATTTAGACTTTGGCAACAACCAAATTGCCAGCATAGATTTATCAGCTAATACCGAGCTTACTTATTTGATATGTGGCATTAATAAATTAACCAGCCTAGATGTGTCAAAGAATACAAAACTTTATCAATTTGGATGCAACAATAATCTATTAACTAGTTTGGATTTATCAGCAAATACAGTACTTACTTCTTTTTATTGTGACTACAATCAAATAGTTGGCTTGGACGTATCAGCTTGTAAAATACTTGATTTTTTTAAGTGCAATGATAACCAATTAACAAACTTAGATGTATCGAAGAATACAATGCTTAACTATTTAGATTGCAATGATAATCAATTAAGCAGTTTGTCTGTTTCAGCCAATACAGTACTAGATCATTTAAATTGTATTAATAACCATATATCAAGCTTAAACGTATCAGCCAATAAAAAAATTACTGTCTTATGTTGCAGTACTAATACAATAAGTAACTTGGATGTATCAGCTAATACAAAACTTACTAATTTGCTTTGTTCTGGCAATCAATTAACAAGTTTAGATGTATCACTAAATACTTCAATTTCCTACTTATACTGTTACAATAATCCATTAACTTGTATTAAAGTCGCAAATGTGGCTTATGCAAATGCTAGCACAAATTATAAAAAAGACCAAGCTGCCTACTTCAGCACTAACTGCGGAAGCTTGCCCCTTGCCTTGCTTTCATTTGAAGCCAGTTATAATTATGTAAACAATAAAACACTTTTAAAGTGGTCTACTACGCAAGAAACAAACACATCTCAATTTGTGGTGGAAAGCAGTACCAATGGCATCACCTTCATCCATTTAGGCACTGTTACCGCAGAAGGGGTGGGCAATAACAATTATGGCTATACTGACCAATCCCAACTGGCCGCTCACCTAATTTATTACCGTTTAAAAATGATAGACAAGAATGGCAATTTTACTTACAGCAAAGTGGTTGAAATACTTTCAACGGTTAACGGTCGACAGTTAACAGTGTACCCTAATCCCGTAAAAGATGTATTGCATGTGCAACTAAATCATAGTAAATCAGAAAGCGCAACTGTACAAATAATGGATATGATGGGCAGGGTGCTGCAACAGCAACGTATGCTACTTTCTGCTGGAGCAAATAGCTTTTCATTGCCTTTGGCTAACCTATCAAGAGGCAGTTATGTGGTGCTAATAAAAGGTGAGGGCGTGGTGCAGAAGAGCTTTTTGAAAAACTAAGCAGTTGCTCCGCTAATCGCTGGGCGAGTTGTTAGCCTAGCGCATCGCGCCTAAAAAGACAAAAGGGATGCGCTAGCTAGTCCACGTCAACTTAACCCTATCTAAAAAAAATAGTGTTGCTGGTGCGCTGCCTATGTTGCGTACCCTTCTATGATTTACCGTAGCGAGTAACCACCCCGCCCTTCGGGCACCCCTCGAGAGCTAATGTGTACACACATCTTTTTAAACATCTTTAACAAGAGGGATTTAGGTGTAAAATAGAGGTTTTGCCTAAACTTTGCGTCCTTTAAGCGGAGCGTTTTACCTTTTGTTTGCATCCCCTTTGCGCCTTCTCTGCGTTTAATGGATTTGCGAACCTTTGTGGTTAAGCTCTTCTTTTTAGGTACAAAAAGATGCGTGTACACGGTAGCCAAATAGGGTAAGTGGTAAGTGGAAAGTAGTAAGTAAAGCGGCAAGAAGGCAAAAGGGACTTGGGAAACATGGATGAGTATATAAAAATATCTCGCTATACAATTGATGTTTGGCTAGCAACAACATCTTAATATAAAACATTAATACTATTTGTGCATTAGTGGCATACTATGTTTTATGCGATGGGCTATGCCCATCGCTAGTATATGACAACCCTTCGGGGCTTTACTGGGCTATTTTTAGGAAGGTCTCTTAAACCCATACCTTATCGTATTTTATTAATAATATTAGGCAAATTGTTTACAAAACCATTGATAATATCTTGTTCATTTACTTTGAGTACATTGATACTTGCTGTTCCATATCTATCAAAATCATATATAATATACATATCGCCATTATTGCCCTCGACCATATCAGGGTAGCTAACATTTGCACGCCCATCAATTAAAAGGCTATAAGGCCATGTAAGCCCGTTATCGTCCGATAAAAAAGCCTTGAGGTTAGTACGGCTTGTGCTATTATTCATAATTAATAGTAACCTTCCTGACTTAAGTTTCCTTAGATGAAACCTTGAACTAGTTGTTGCACCTAAAGCAGTAATTTTTTTACAATCAGTCCAATTAATCGCATCTTTACTTGAACAAGAATAAATACCGTATTTAGCAGTTCGAATCATTGCGTAAAAAGAATTATCCTTTAGTTGCACTATCATGTGTTCGTCAACAAACCTTAATTTATTGGCCAATGGAATTGCACCAACTTTTCTTAAATTAGTAAAACCATTATTTCCAATTTCAGCTTTATAAATAAAAGGCCGCTGCTTTATTGAATCATCAACATACCATCTAGCAATAGGAAAATAAATGCTCGAGGAGTCAGATGATATTATTGGCTTATTCATCATTACCCCAAGGGCTATGTTACTTGGGGGTGTTGCTACTAGCTGCCCTAAAAATTTATTATAAAAAAGAGAGGTAATCCATAAAGAACCCTTATCTATGGTGTCTTTATTTTTAGATACCCAATTTCGTGAAAAAGTAAGGGATATTTTTCCGTGTAAGTCATTCTGGAAACATGGGTCATATAACCTATTCGTATCATAATAGTTAGAATCATTTAGTGCTACAATCATTTTGTTATTTAGCCAAGTTTTGCCAGAATCTTCTGAAATAGAAACTGTAATAAAATTGCCAAGCCCCTCGCCTTTGCCTCCTGTGTACCACGCAGCATACATAATACCGCTATTATCCATGCCAATTGATGGTATTCCTTGCCATTTTCTTATTGTATATTTTGGGTTATCTTGTTGATTGTACAAAATCATACCATAAAAAGAAGTAAAAGGATTCTTAACAAAGCTATCTATACTTGGTACATTCACAATTTTATTGCACGCAATTGAAAATGAAAATACAAAGGAAATAATTAATAATTTATACATATACCGACTTCTTTTAAGTGTTTTACAAATAATGATTTAGTTATATTTTAATTTCATAACATTACTATTGCAACGGTATTTATATCAATGCTTGCCGAATAGGAAACATCCTTAAAATAAGTTGTTTTTTATAAATCCCCAAGATGAAGACATATGCAGAAATTCAAGAAGCATACCACAGAATAAAAATGAATTTTAATAGTATTGTTACAGAAATAATTATACATTAAGTAGGGTTTTTGTCATTTTAATTACAGGGTATTTAACGGGTTTTCTCCTAGCTAGTCCACATCAACATTATCCTAACTAAAACAATACAAATAAAAAAAGTGTTGCTGGTGCTTGCCTGTGGAACGTACCCTTCTATGGTTTCTCGCAGCGAGTAACCATCCCGTCTTCGGACACCCATCTACAGAGGCGTTATCATAACATAACTCATTGTAATACAGTGTTTTATGCTTTTCTACACTTGAATTTTTTATGGGTATTTTGTGCGTATAAAATGAGTATTTGTTCGTATTTTGTGAGTGCTTTTCGTGGAAAATCGAGTGCGTTTTGTGTATTTTTTGAGCATGGATGTAAACTATCTTGCCGTTTTTTTTTATATAAAAACAATCGCTACAGGGCAGCAAGCTATGGCGAGGCTAACTACAGGAATTGTGCTAATGAACCTAAGGAGCCACATACTACAAAGTTTGGATTGATTGTGAGCCAGTACCTTATATGGGGGAAATATGCCCCCCTAAATGCCCAAAAACGACCCCATGGTGGGGGCCTTGCAATAATAATTGCAAACCCACACCGCCGAAAGCCTCGGCTACGACAAAACTGCGGGCTTTATCTTCTTCTGCGCCCACAAGCCGAGTGTAGATGCGTAGGTTTTGGAATGCCATGACGGCTGGCACATGGTGTCTGACTTGTGCCTAGCCTTTACTTATTTTGAGCTATTGACAAGCATAGCTAAAATGTTGAAAGCAAAGGCTGGGAGGTCTGTGAGAGAAGGATGTGGTTGATAATGTGCAAGTACGTTTTAAAAACCATGCTACTACCTGCAAGGCCAATGATATTACCAGGCAGTTGTAAACCACTTTAGGTGCTATACCTTTAGAAGAAATGGATGTATTGATACACCCGCAACGCCAAGAATTAATTGTAAACCTAGAACATACCTATTTTGCCCAAATAAAATTGAAATAAAGTGTTAGTGGGCTTCTTTAGCCCTGTAAATAAAAAAAGCCCCGCAAGATAAAAATCTTGCAGAGCCTTGTTGTTGAGACAAAACACCAAACTCATATTTTAGATAGGCATTAATACCGTATCTATTACATGTATTACCCCATTGCTTTGGTTTACATTTGCAATGGTTACCATGCTCATTCCGCCTTTTTCATCGGTAATCATTACTTTTTTACCTTTAGTTGTAATTTTTAGTTTACCACCTTCTACAGTTGTTAATACACCTGTACCACCGCCTGCTTTTGCCAACTTCATCAAGTCTTTTGCACTGTATTTGCCAGCAACAACATGATAAGTAAGAATTTTGGTAAGGGTAGCTTTGTTTTCTGGTTTTACCAAAGTACCTACTGTGCCTTTTGGCAGCTTATCGAAGGCCTCATTTGTAGGGGCAAATACCGTAAAAGGCCCTTTGCTTTGCAAGGTTTCTACCAAGCCTGCTGCTTTTACGGCAGCAACCAATGTGGTATGGTCTTTACTATTCACCGCATTTTCTACAATGTTTTTTGAAGGATACATAGCCGCACCGCCAACTTCAACTGTTTTTTCCATTTTGTCTTGTGCCATAGATGCATTCAATACAAAGGCACTCATTAATAAAACGATCAACTTTTTCATAAAATTTATATTTATTTATTTCAGATACGGACAATTGATGGGTTTAGATTTTTGGCTTGGCAATTTTCTTTAAAGATTGGTGTTTAATACCTTATTAGAAAGGTATTTGAATATCAAAATCAGAGTTACTGGATTATATTAAAGCATGTAGAAATAACTAGTAACTAATTAAAACTGTAAGTACACGGGCTTAAAAATATCCCCAGCTATTCCACGCCAACTTAATCCTAATTTAAAACAATACAAATAAAAGAACTGTTGCTGGTGCGTGCCTGTGGCGCGTACCCTTCGCTCTTCCCTGCTGGGCATAATTGGCAACTTCCCGAAAGTTTAAACTTACGGGAAGTTTGTGAGCTGGATAGCGAAAGAAAGGGAGTGCGTTTCAAAATCTCGCTTTTTCTTGCAGCCCAGTAAGCATCCTATATGGGGGAAATTTGGGATACTCATGGGGGAAATATGCCCCCATATAGGATTTTTATTTTGGGCTTTATACATATCTATGCCAACTTTACCTTGAAAAAGGAACTAGCCACCTTAGCTTTAGCTCTTAATCGGATGTTAGTTGGGTTTGGAAAATGATAATTCACCATCAAAATCTGATCAGTTTATTATCAATAAATTATCATTCTACTATAATAAAACTATCATTCCATTATTAATACATTATCATAAAATTCACTTAAATTATCATAAAAAATGAAGCTTAAAAAAACATAAACAGATGAATATCAATGAGTTACAAGTAAAAAGAGAAGAAAGCAAAAAAAATAAATCAGTTGAAATATTCGCTTAGGCCTTCGCATTCGCTTCCTTTGTCCTGCTGGGCAGGATGATAGCCTAGCATATCCTGCCTAAACAGATCAAAGGGATTGCCTAATCCCATTCCTATACATAAACCCTCTTTCAGGCTATCTTTACACCCATATGGAAGTAGATTATATCATTGTGGGGCAGGGTATTTCCGGTAGTTTTTTAAGCTGGTATTTAATACAAGCAGGCAAAAAAGTAATGGTGATAGACCAGCCACAGCCCTACACTGCTTCCAAAGTGGCTAGTGGTGTTATCAACCCCGTTACAGGCCGCAGGATAGTAAGCACCTGGATGATAGAAACCCTGATGCCCTTTGCGTTAGATGCTTATACCAACATGGGTGAAACACTTGGCGCCAACCTTATTTCACAAGCCAATATCCTCGATTTCCATCCCACCCCACAAATGAAACTGGCTTTTGAAGAAAGACTGCCCGTGGAAAACAAGTATTTACGCTACCCCGACAATGCAACAGCATACGAACAATATTTTAATTATTACTTTGGCATAGGCGAAATAAACCCCTGCTACCTGATAGACGTAAACCTATTGTTGGATAATTGGCGGAAAGCATTAAAAACACAGAATGCCCTACTAGAAGAAACCTTCGACATCAACAAACTCGTCATTGCAAATAGCTCACCACTCAATACTCACCACTCACCACTTACGACTTACAACTTACGACTTACGACTAAAAAACTCATCTTCTGCGATGGTGCCGCAGGCTTCAATAACCCTTATTTCAGCCTATTACCCTACGCCAAAAACAAGGGCGAAGCCATTATAACCGAGATAAAAGATTTGCCCCGCAACAATATTTACAAGCAAGGCATCAACATTGTGCCTTGGAAAGACAACCTGTGGTGGATAGGTTCTACCTACGAATGGGATTTTAAAGACCTCAACCCCACACCCGCTTTCAGGGCAAAGGTAGAACAGCAATTGAGCCAATGGCTAAAACTGCCTTATACCATTGTTGATCATATTGCTTCTGAACGCCCGGCTAATTTAGAAAGGCGGCCATTTGTGGGCTTCCACCCAAAGCACCCCAATATTGGCATTTTGAATGGGATGGGTACAAAGGGCTGTTCACTCGCACCTTATTTCGCAAAGCAACTGGCAGACAACCTAGTGAATGGCACACCCCTATTGCCGCAGGCAGATGTGCAGCGGTTTAGCAAGGTTTTGAGCAGGTGATTAATCTGCCACTACCACAAGAAAACACGAATAAGCACAAAGTTTTAAGGAAAAAAGAGAGATAAGGCATGAAATCCTTTTTTCATCTTTGTGCTGCTTCGATTCTTTGAGTCTTTGTGGCAATATTAGTGTTGACTACTAACGAGTGAATTAAGTTTTTTATTAAATTTGCTCTACTACTAGCGGAAATAGCTCATTTGGTAGAGCACCAGTTTCCCAAACTGGAGGCGGCGGGTTCGAGCCCCGTTTTCCGCTCTAAACAAAAAGGGTGGTTGGCATTGCAAATGTCAACCACCCTTTTTATTACTATACAAAAAAAACTTACAACGTATAACTTACAACGTAAAACTTTATTTCACAAACAACTTACTCTGTCTCATATCCCCAAAATCAACAGTTACCGTATAAGTGCCGCTAGTTAGTTGGCTGGTATTTACATTGAATTGCTGACCGCCTTTAATAAAGGATGCTGCATTGTTTTGCAAAACCCTACCGCTCATGTCGGTAATCAATACCCTTGCCTGTTGGTTTGCCTTGGCATTGATGTTTAGGGGAAGCAAATTTACAACTGGGTTGGTTTTAATGGTAAAGAAATTAATGGCAGCTTGCCCCACATTTGCCGAGACAATATTTGAATAATGCCCCTTGCCATCTAGGTCTATTTGCAACAAACGGTAATAATTAATGCCGTCTATCGGGTTTTTATCTGTTATTGAATAGGTGTGTGAACCACTTGTTCCGTTGCCTGTAACCGAATCTATGGCAAAAAAGTGCATACCATCGGTTGACTTCTCTACCACAAACCATTTATTGTTTATTTCCGATGTGGTTGCCCAATCTACTGCTATAAATTTACTAGCAGTTACCGTTGCTTTCAGTGAAGCAAGCGTAACAGGCATTGTGCCATTGCTATAAGTGTACCAGATAGGGGAGGTAATGGTTTTGCTGCCCGCTATGGTAATTTCAGCATAGTAGTATGCCGTTGTATTATTAGGCAGGTTGATGTCAGTAAGGTTAAATATATACCCCGTGGCAGAGTCCACCATTACAGGCGATACGCCACTACCGGGTATGCCATACATTACAATTATCTTAGGCACGGCAGCGGTATTGGTTGGGTCAATGGCATATACGCTCATGGCGGGTGGGGTAGTGCCTGTGAAAATATTGCCCATTTGCTGGTTGTTCAGCGTAAACGTTACCCTAGTGTCGCAATCTTCCGTGGCGTAAAAATGCCTTGCCTTTAAGGCCGAAAGCATTGCTTTTGTGGTTAATGCCGTGGAAGCAATAGCTAAACGTGTGGTAGAAGTACGCCCAAAAGTGGTATAGTGGTTGTCATGATCCATAGATGGGCCTATATGGTACCCTCTGGCTAACAAACTTTTGAAATAAGTATAATATCCCAATGAAGTAGCAGGGTCTGTATAAGTGGTGTTGGTAGAGAAAGCAGGCCCGCTAGATACAGCTGCACCTACAATGGCACTATCAGCAGTAAGGTTAAAAGGAATGCCCGATAGGTTGTCATAATCGGTTGTGGATGGGTGTGCCAATAATGCAACGGTATTGTTGCCCAACGAATTGATGGTCGTAAACAAGCCCGATGTGCCGGTAGTGCTAGGCGTGCCTATATAATCGCTTTTAGGAACATAAATATTGTAGTTGTTGGTTTCCCAGCCAAGTAGTTTGTCGCTACCATATACCAATACATGCCCCCCGCCGCTGATAACGCCCCACTCCATGCCATAGAGGGCAAGGAAGTTGGAGGTAGTGGCCGCAGCAGCTTGTGCAATGCCTGGCTGCCAGTTGCTTACGTTCATGCCTGCACCAGCGTGGTTATGCTCCGATATGCCAAGGTAATCTAAACACAGGCTATTTTTGGCAAACGCATAATCCTGTGCAGGTATAAAGCTGGTGCTGTCTTTATTGCCATCGGAATAGCTGGAATGTGCATGGAGGTTGCCAAAGTATATATTGCTAAGCGGGGAAAGCAGCGTGGTAATGTTCCCTTGGAGTATAGTAGTTGTAAGGTATTTAGGCGTACCTGAACAAAATTTGTTTTCAGAGAAAATAAAGAAATAGTACGCTGTGCCTGCACTAAGGCCTGCGGCGGTAAAAGCAGTTGCTTTGCCATTGGCCAATACTTTTGCATTGCCTAATGTGCTTCCTACTGTATAGTTGCCGCCATCCTGTGGCAACTGGGTTAAAGTAGAAGCTGTGCCATATAAAACGAGGTAACTATCTGCCGAAGTGCTGGCTTTGAAATAGCCGTTAATTTGTTTGTCGGTAATAGTCAATTGCAGCCCTGTTGGCGCATTTGTGGGCGGGGCACATGTAACAACGGTACTGGTAGTAACCGATTTTGTTAATGGGCTAGTTTTATTGTAAGCAATGCCACCTGTGCAATTGAGGTTGTTAGCACCAAAAATAAAGTAGTAATAAGTAGTACCAGACGATAATCCGGCAGCAGTAAAGGTATTGCCTGGGGTAAATGCCACAATTGTGCCATTGTCCAATGTGCCATTTACCTTGTAAGTAGTTCCATTTACGGGCATTGTATTAAGCGTGGTAGTCGTGGTTCTCACAATCAAATAATTGTCTGCCGCATCGCCAGTGAAGCTGCCGAATACGCTTGAAGAAGTTATATTGCTGAATACCAAATCGGTTGGCTGTACAGCAGGTGCTGCGCAAGGCTCGCTGCCAGTAAGCGTGGTGGCCGTGCCTACCAATGGGCTGGCCGCAAGGTACAACGGCCCTCCTGAACACAAGTGATTCATACTGAATACAAAGAAATTGTAGGTTGTGCCCCCACCCAAAGCAGTAGCTGTAAAACTGTTGGTATTGGTGGTTGCCACTACCGATCCATCGCCTAGGTTATCGCCTATTGCATAGCTTTTGCCATCAACTGGGCCACTGCTAAGGCTGCTGTTTACGCTTGCTACAACCAAATACCCTTCAGGCACGGTGGCAGGTGCTGTAAACGATGCTTGCACGCTGCTGTAAGCAATTGTGTTTGCCGTAAAACCAGTAGGCTGTGCTTTGGGGGTGGTGCAAACAGATTGGCCTGTAGCAGTTACCTGCACATTATCGATACTTATTTTAGGGCGGGAACCCGTGGTGCCGCCAACGCCATTGTAGTAATAAAAACGCAAACGTGCAGTAGCCGAATTATTGAAAATAGCAGGTAAAGCCGCAAAACTGATAGTGCCTGAAGTAGCTACATTATTGGTAACATTCAATACCGCTGCGGCCGTTATTTCTGTAAAATTTGTGCCATCAACAGTGGCATATACCTTTAAAGAGCCATTGCGGTTACCATTATAGTTTTTTACTTCTGCCCAATCAAAACTTAATGTGCCAGCGTTTACGCCTGTAAAATCCATGAAAAAATCCATGGCCACGGCGGCTGTATTGTCAGTAGTGCCGGTGGCTACTAATTGTATATTGGCTGCCGCAGCCCTGTATAAGCCCGGCAAGGAACTTTGTGCTGTATAGGTTTGCCAACTGGTAGTAGCCACCGTTAATTTAGTTGCAGATGGTACAGTACCCGTGGTGCTGATATCGCAACCTTTCCATGCGCTTGCCCCAATACCTGCTGAAAAAGTACCATCCACAGGGGCAGTAAACACCCAATTGCTCACATCGGCAAAGGTTTCTTTATAAGTGAAATTTACCTGCGATGCCATTTTTATTGGCGATTGGGCAAAGCTTTGTATAGACAAAGTGAAAAAAAAGCAGGCAAAAGCAACTGAAAAGAGATGTTTAAACATAAAATGCGTTATTTACTAAAAATTTTGCAGGTCTGCAAAGTTAGGAGAATTGGGCTAATGGCAATAAAGGGTTGGGAAACTTCACCGATTGTTAATATGGGGATTGGTTTTGTTCGTAATAATTGTTGATTGGAATAAGGAAAGAATCACCTAAATATTTTGTTTTTGATAATTAAATACCCATTTTCATTACATGGTTATTATTACCAAAGCCAATGTCATTCAATTTTATGAAACAGATAGCAAAGCAAAAGAACCCTTGCTGAAATGGTATCATGAAACATTGGTGGCTGACTGGAAAGATTTTGCGAAAGCGATGTGCCGTGCTTCAAAAATCAGGATGCTGGAAAAGAAGCTGGGGGAGGTTACGGCAAGCAGGGACTTGTGGAAAGCAAAGCACAAGGCTTTATGTGCTGAAAAAAAAAGCCTGGCAAGCCGCTGGGGCACCAGTACCCCACTGCTTTGATTTGGCTGTGCGTATATATTTACTACCAGTGCCAGTGCAGCTACCGGGCATGCTCCGCCATTGTTGCTGGCAGTGCTTTGCTGCTGGGCTTAAGGTGCAGGAAGCCTAGCGCAAGCAGCATCCGCAACTGGGTTGTAAAGACAGGCTATTACGTTTATTGCCAGCCCCCAGCCAGTGGGGACTGGTGCCTCCTGGTCGATGAGAGCGTGTCGATCGGGAGGGAAAGGCTGTTGTTGATATTGGGTGTGCCATTGGGTGGATGGGGGTTTTCCAGGCCACTGTCCCAGCAGGACACAAGGGTATTGTACGTTGGCGTTGCGGAATCATGGAAATCCACCGCCATCGAAAAGGAACTGCTGGCCTTGTCCAAGAAATTAAAAGTTGGCTATTGCCTAAGCGACAGGGGGAACAACATCGTTTCGGCTGTTAAACGGGCAGGGATGCTGCATATACATGATTGCAGCCATGAATGGGCAAACCACCTGGAAACCTGCTATGCCGGTAATGAGGATTTCAAAGGGCTGATGGATAAACTGTGCAGGGTACGCAAGAAATGGGTATTGAGCAAGTACTCGCATTTGATGCCGCCTAAATTGCGTAGCAAGGCACGGTTCCTCAATGTATTCCCCCTGATAGAATGGATAGAAAATATTCTAGGGGCGTGGGGATCGGTGCCGCCTGAAGCGCAAGAGGAGTTGTCTTTCTTGGATACTTACAAGCCCCAGATCGAAGAATGGGTAGTATTAAAAGAGGTAATCAAATCAATGTCGCTAATCTTAAAAACAGAAGGGATGAACAAGGGCACCATAGACCGCTGCAGAAGCTTGCTGGACATAAAATGCACCATTGGGGCAACAAAGGAATTTAGCAGGCTGCTACAGCAAAGCTGGGAGGGGTATGCCGATTGCATGGAAGTGGAAGGCAGCAACTAAATCTGTTGCTCTGACATCATAGAATCGCATTTTGGGAAGTTCAAACAAAAATTAGGCAGCACGCAATCTATTACAGAAACTGTCTTGACAATGGGTACATGGTGCAAGGAGCTAAGACAAGATGAAGTTGAGCAAGGAATGGTAAATACCAAGCTTAAAGATATTGCAGCTTTGAAAGAGGAAAACACCACGGATTACTTATTGAAAAAAAGGAGGGTTTTCTTTGCCGAAAACTGTACGAAAAAGGCTGCCTGATTCTGAACAGCCTACCTGCGTGGTCCACCAGATACTCAACAACCTAAAATATGTGGCCAGCAAGGACCAAAAAGCTTTCATGGCAGACCTAAAGCCTGTTTACAAAGCCGATGACGAGCCGCAGGCATTGGAGGCTTTGGACGTATTAAAGGAAAAATGAGGGAAGAAATATGCCATCGTGACAAGTTCATGGGAAAACAATTGGCACAAGTTAAGCACCTATTTCAAGTACCCGGATGGTATAAGGAAGCTCATCTATACCACCAATACCATCGAAGGATACCACCGGCAAATAAGGAAAGTGACCAAGAACAAAGGGGTCTTCACCAGCGACATGGCTTTGCTCAAGCTCATTTACCTAGCCACCGAAAGGATACAAGGAAAGTGGACAATGCCATTATCCAACTGGGTAGTCTGTGCTGCACAGCTAAAGATTATATTTGCTGACAGGATGAAGACAGACATCTAGGCTTACCGTACAAAAGAGGCAATACCTTGCTCTGTGAGGGAGCCGTCACCGCCTCTTTTGTACTAAACCCTAATAAAATTTGACACAGTTTAATTTACAGACCCGAGGGGGAAACCCCATATGCTGCTATTACACTCGAACTTCTTTTGCTTTTTTGTTAAGGAAATCCATGATGTGGTACCCAACAAGTTTTGCGGTTGGCATGTCGACTTCCATGATGTATTTTGTAAGTTCATCAGCAACCATATAGTAGTACCTGATGTGAATTTTATTATTCATTTTTTCGATGCTACTGGCCATTTTGTGTATGTTGCCAATCTCGACTGTAGTAAGCTGCCTTTTTTCTTTTGTTGCAAGGTTTTGTATGTCTGTAATCATGTTGTAAAATTGGCCAATGATTTGATTGGCGGAGGTTTGGCGGGCTGCACGAAGAATGTGCCAATTGTCTTCTTTTGCCCATCGGGCAACCGTTTTTTCTGTTAATTTAAAGATCGCTACTACCTGTGCCTGATTGTGCGTGGAATTGATAAAAAAATCGGCTGCGTTTTTTCTTTGTTCTGCTTTTACCATTGTGAATTTTGATTTAAGTGATTAAAAGGGTGTGTTATTTT
>NZ_JBKHKJ010000044.1:0-23766 GCF_046546515.1 Parasediminibacterium schistidii
CACTTTGATATTGACTATTAAACCGCTTTCTACTTCTACCACAAATGCAAGTATCTGTGCTGGCAGTGCTTATACCTTTAATGGCACAGCATATAGCGTTGCAGGAACATATACAGCACATTTAACGAATGCGGTAGGCTGCGATAGTGCCGCTACCTTAGTGTTGACCGTTAAAGCACTTTCTACATCAACAACCAATGCAAGTATTTGTGCCGATGGTTCTTACACATTCAACGGCACTACTTACACTGACGCAGGAATATATACAGCACATTTAACGAATGCAGTAGGCTGCGATAGTGCCTCTACCTTGGTATTAACAGTAAAAGCCCTTTCAACTTCTACCACGAATGCTGCAATCTGCTCAGGTGGTTCTTATACTTTCAATGGAACATCATACAGTGTTGCGGGTTCATATACTGCACATTTGGTAAATGCAGTTGGCTGCGATAGCGCTGCTACATTGATATTGACTGTGAAAGCACTTTCTACATCCACCACCAATGCAAGCATTTGCGCTGGCAGTTCTTATACCTTCAATGGCACAGCATACAGCGTTGCAGGAACTTACACTGCCCATTTGGTAAATGCAGTTGGCTGCGATAGTGCCGCTACCTTGATATTGACAGTAAAGGCAAATTCTATTAGTACCACCAACGCAAGCATCTGTGCTGGCGGAAAATATAATTTTAATGGAACATACTACAGCATTGCTGGTAGTTATGTATCCCACCTTACCAATGCCCAAGGCTGTGATAGTGTTGCTACTTTGGTATTGACCATAAATTCACCTACTACTTCTACCACGAATGCAAGTATTTGTGCTGGCAGTTCTTATTTGTTTAATGGCATCAATTATTCAATGGCTGGTATCTATTCAGCATACCTTACCAATGCTGCTGGGTGCGATAGCATTGCAACGCTAGTATTAACCGTAAACCCTCTGCCAACAGTTGCTGCCATTAGCGGGGCAAATACTGCATGTGCTGGTTCTACCATTGCCTTGAAAGATGCTACTGCTAATGGGGTATGGTCTTCTTCAAACATTGCCGTTGCAACTGTTAATGCAAACGGCAAGGTGAGTGGCATTGCTGTTGGCACGGCAACTATCAGCTATTCAGTTACCAATAACTGTGGGACAACTACTGTAACAAGCAGCATTGCCGTAAACAATACTGCTGCACCTATATCCTTGCAGCCTATCACAGGTGTTTCTGCTGTTTGCAAGGGCGATACCACAACGCTGTACAACGGCACGCCTGGCGGTTTCTGGAGCATTGACGATACCGCTATTGCACATATAGATAGCTTGACAGGGCTGGCAAAAGGGGATAGCAACGGCATGGCAAATGTGGTTTACGCAATAGCCACAGCCACAGGCTGCAACGCAACCGTAAGCGTGCCACTGACTGTAAGTTGCGGCAGCGTAATATCTGGCAGCTATGGGGGCGTGGAAAGCAAAAGCCTGGGCGATGCCATAGCAAAACGTGTATATAACAAAGCATTGGCAAACTTCGTAAATGCCGTGAGCTATAACTCGCTGCCATTGGTAACCACCAATAGGGCTACCATTAGCACCATGGGCATTACAACACCAGGCAATCTAGCAGTAATTGATTTAATGCCTAACAAAGAAGTTATTGGGACAGGTTACAAGACCTATGATGTGTCTGCCAACCTTGCCGACTTGACCAGCTTTACCAATGCGCAGGTAATGAAAGGGTACGACTATGTAGCCAATGGGCAAACAAAGTCCACCACGTTGATTTCCCGTACTTACGGTGCTGTTTACTCGCACACCAAGCAAATTTGCGACAGGCTAAAAGGGGCTACTTTGCTGGAGGCTAAACAAATAACAGTGCAGCAATTGCATTTTATGCAGTACAAGTTGCAGCAACGCACAGGCGAGGTGGAATATGCCATTAGTTTCTCGGCAGGCGTGCAAAACAACAGCAATACATTCAAAATTCAATCTGTTTGGCTAACCAAGAATTTTGTAAACGTTGATACCATGTACAATTTCCAGATTTGGGCTGTGGATCCCAAAATGGCTACTTATATGCTGAACAATGTGCTAAACAAGCTGAACGCTTTAATGCCATTGCAACAAATAAATGACAGCCTTGGCGCACCAAAAGCATATATCACCAATATTACCCGTGATGGCAACAACTTGGTGCTGAACATCAACAACACCACCGCATCAAGCAATGCGTATTTAGACTTAGTAGTTAGGAAAAATGAAAACGATGCGAACACAACCGATAAAATAGTACCTGTAACCCTGCTGCCAAATGCAATTACCAAAGTGGTGGTTGACTTGAAAGATGCGTATGAAAACGATGCCAACTTATACCTCGATGGCAAACAACAAGACCTTGCCTATATGAACGATGGCAACTGGAATTATAGCCTTAGCAACAGCAATCTAAAGCCCAATAGCTTTACCATTAGCAATGATGGGGTATTGCCACAAGCGGGCGAGTTCAGGTTGTTCAGGGGCGTGAACATCAATGTAAACACGCCAGACTATGTGTCTGTTTATAAATTGATGGAAGCGGGTGGGCTAAGCAAAGACTTATCTGGCTATAGCAACTTGGTTTTAAATGCTTCTGCTACGGGTGCAGGGCAGTTGAAAATTGTAATTCAAAAATCGTCCATCAGCAATTGGAGCGACCAATACAGCTATACATTGCCAATTTCTACAGATGCTAAAGACTATGCTATCCGCCTACGGGATTTTGTTTCCGCAGCCAGCAAAGACACGCTAACGGCAGACGATGTGGTAACTGTTACTTTCTCTTTCCTTGGCAACGGCAACAATAATATTACCTCAGCTATTGCAGGGGCGAAGTTTACACAAACCGACTATGTATATCAGCAAAGCTTGGCAGACAAGGCTGTAACGGTTTATCCCAACCCTGCAACAGACAGGTTCAACTGCCAGTTTAAATCGGAAATTAATGGAAAGCTCGTATTGAGGCTAATGGAACTAAGCTCGGGCAGGACAATCATTACAAAAACAATCAATGCCGTGGTTGGTCAAAACATAGTGCCAGTCGAAGTTGGTAAAACAAGTGCTAAAAACAATCAATATATATTGCTACTGGGCAACAATGATGGCCTGAAATACACGCCATTCAAGGTGCTGATGAAGTAATTGTTTATCTGGCATTGTTCCATTAAAAAAAAATCCCCGGGGAGTAATTTTCCTGGGGATTTTTTTTATTGCAACAAATAGTTGTAATAATTATTTTGTAATAATTTTATTTATTCATATTTTTTTAATACATAATTGTAATAGAAATTTTGTAATAATTTAATTCATTACAATGAAATTATTACAAATGAATTTGAGTTTCTAACGAAAGGTTTTTGAAAGGCAAATCTTTCTAAAACTGATGATTGACATATGTTCTCGCAAGTCCAAGTCAAACTTCGTGTTGCTTGCGTACGGCCTTTGGCGTGTCCCCTTCGCTTTGATTTCCATGACGGACATAATCAGCAACTTCCCGAAAGTTTAAACTTTCGGGAAGTTTGGCTTTGGATGAACCCCCACTTGATACAATGTTTCCAAATTTCTAATTTGAACAACTAGCTAGTTTTTTACTGGCAAAAACAAAAAACCGCTGTGCAGCCCAGCGGTTTTTTATGGCTTATATATAGGTCTGAAAACATAACTACACAGAACCAAATTTAATCACATTTTATTTTTAAATAATAATCAGGTTCTAAATCAAAACCCTTTTACCAACCCCACCATTTAAACGCATGTCCAAATTAAATTTTCTTCATTTACATTTGCCGCATGACGGAAAAGATACTCATCCTCGACTTTGGAAGCCAGTTTACCCAGCTGATTGCCCGTTGTGTGAGGGAAGCCAATGTTTATTGCGAAATAATCCCTTATAATAAACCGTTTGTTATTGACAGCACATTAAAAGGGATTATCCTTAGCGGATCGCCCTTTAGCGTAAACGATGCAGCACCGCCAATAGTAGATGTTGCTGCTTTGGCAGTACAAGTGCCTGTGTTGGGGGTTTGCTATGGGGCACAATTAACCGCAAAGCAATTGGGTGGCCGGGTTGACAAAAGCAACAAGCGTGAGTATGGCAGGGCTATATTGACCATTGCCGGGCAAGATGCCTTGCTACAAGGCTTGCCTCCTGATTCGCATGTATGGATGAGCCATAGTGACAGCATTGCCGCCCTTCCTGAAGGTTTTGAGGTATTGGCCACCACTAGCAGCATACCCGTGGCGGCATTCCGGAGGGCAAGCGGCAATGGCTTCCCATTGTATGGCTTGCAGTTCCACCCCGAAGTACACCATTCTGCCGAAGGCAAAAAAATAATCAGCAATTTCTTAATAAATGTCTGTGGCTGTACGCAAAACTTTACCCCAAATGCTTTTATTGCAGAAACCATTGAAAACCTAAAGAAACAAATTGGCGATGCCAAAGTAATCATGGGCTTGAGCGGCGGGGTTGACAGTACCGTGGCAGCAACCCTTATCAGCAGGGCTATTGGCAAAAACCTATACGGTATTTTTGTTGACAATGGCCTTTTGCGGAAAGGCGAATTTGAGCAGGTATTGGATATTTACAAGCAGTTAGACTTAAACGTTACAGGCATTGATGCCAAGCAATTGTTTTACGATGCACTAGCCGGCAAAACCGACCCAGAGGCAAAACGCAAGACCATTGGCGGCCTATTTATAGATGTGTTTCAGCAGGAAGCAGCAAAAATAGAAGATGCCAGCTTTTTGGGGCAAGGCACTATTTATCCCGATGTGATAGAAAGCATAAGCGTGCATGGGCCATCTGCCACCATCAAGTCGCACCACAATGTAGGCGGGCTGCCAGCCACCATGAAGCTAAGCCTTGTAGAGCCGTTGAGGTCTTTGTTTAAAGATGAAGTGCGCAAAGTGGGGCTTGCCTTGGGCATACCACACGATTTGCTTTTCCGCCACCCATTCCCTGGTCCCGGCTTGGCCATCCGCATATTGGGGGAAGTAACAGAGGAAAAGGTAACATTATTGCAAGATGCAGATGATTTATATACAAAAGCGTTGAAAGAAACTGGGCTGTACGACAAAGTTTGGCAGGCTGGCACAATTTTGCTACCTGTAAAAAGCGTAGGCGTTATGGGTGATGAACGCACGTATGAGTTTACGGTTGCGCTAAGGGCTGTAACTAGTGTTGATGGAATGACAGCCGATTGGGCGCACTTACCTTACGAGTTCCTTGCAGATATTTCTAATAATATCATCAACCATGTGCCTGGTATCAACCGCGTGGTATATGACATAAGCAGCAAACCCCCCGCAACAATAGAGTGGGAATGATTTAATTAAGAATTGAGAATTAGGAATTAAGAATTAAATGTTAGAACAGATTTTTATTCTTTTTCCAAATTATCAACTGTCAATTATCAATTATCAATTATGTACAAATACCCTATCCTTTTTATCTTTACCTTGATTATAGCATCTTTTAGCTTAAATGCTCAGCAGCCATTGAAGGTTGCTGTGTTTGCACCTATATATACAGACAGTGCTTTTGATGGCATTGATTACAAGCTAGGCATCAATAACTTGCCTAGCAACATGATGGCTGGCCTTGATTTTTATAATGGGGTAATGATGGCCATTGATAGCCTTGATGATGAAGGCAAAAACATGGAAGTGCTTTTTTATGACAGTAGAGGGAAAGAAAGCATATCCAGCATCATCCGTAAGCCCGAATTCAACGATGTAAACTTGATTATTGCTGCGTTCAATAACAGGCAAGACATAAAGCCACTGGCCGATTTTGCTTTCAGCAAAAAAGTGCCGCTTGTTTCTTCCACTTATCCTAATGACGGGGGGGTAACAGAAAACCCATATTTTGTGTTGATTAATACATCTTTAAAAACACATTTAACTAATATATACAGCTACCTACAAAGAAACAGGCCTACCAGCAACATTATCTACATAAAAAAGAAAGGGCAACTGGAAGATTTAATACAAAGTTATTTTATAGAGGCTGCCAAAACAACTGCAGCAGTGCCACTTACCTACCGGACTCTAGAAATTTCAGACACCTCAACTGCCAAGTCACTACTCCCCTATTTAGACAGCACTGCCCAAAATACCATTGTATGCGGGAGCATAAATGAAATGTTTGGGTTGAAACTGGTAAAAATGGTAGCCTGTGCCAAGTCCTACGATTGCACAGTAATGGGTATGCCCACTTGGGATGGGGTAAAGGAGCTGGATGGCTACGACTGCAGGGGGGTGAACATTGTTTTTTCAACACCTTACAATTTCCCAAGGACACAAACTTTGGTAGCAAGCCTTACAAAAAAGTACAGAGCTAATTTAATGGCCAAGCCAAGCGAAATGTATTTTAAAGGATATGAAAGCATGTTGCATTTTGGTAGCCTTTTGTTAGAAAACCCAACTACAGTAGTTAACCATATAGCAGATAAAAGTTTCAAGGTTTTTACTGATTTTGATATTCAACCAGTTAGAGGAAAGTATGGGCAACCTGTTGAATATTTAGAAAACAAAAAGCTATATTTTATCAAAAAACTAGATGGGCATTACCAATAGCCACATTGACACTAGCCCTAATACGTATAAATCCCTTACTTTTACGCCCTCAATAATAAAGCAGAAACAAATAAAATTATGAGTAACAGGACATTTACGATGATTAAGCCCGATGCTACATCAAAGGGTTATACAGGTGCTATTTTAGATCAAATCATCAAAGCAGGGTTTAGCATTAAAGCGATGAAATGGACAAAACTAACCAAGGAGCAAGCTGGTTTGTTTTATGAAGTACATAAGGAAAGGCCTTTCTACCCAGAATTGGTTGAGTTTATGAGCAGCGACAAAATAGTAGCGGCTATACTGGAAAAAGAAAATGCAGTAGCAGATTTCAGGGAATTGATTGGTGCTACCAACCCTGCAAATGCAGCAGATGGTACAATCCGCAAAATATTTGCAGCCTCAATAGGCGAGAATGCTGTGCATGGTAGCGATAGCGATGAAAATGCAGCAATAGAAGGGGATTTTTTCTTCTCTAAGCTAGAGCGTTTTTAAAATACACTTTCTTGTTATTAAAAAATGGGCGATAGTATTTCTATCTGCCCATTTTTATTATTAGGTGCAAATTTGGTTAATCTGCCACGAAGGCACGAAAACACAAAGAGGCACAAAGTTTTAAGCAAGAAGAAAAAGAAAGAAGATAATCGCTTTTTTCTTAGTTAAACTAAGAGCCTTCGTTCGTTTATAGCAAAATAAGACCTGAATAGTAAAGTTTTTTTTAATTATTCCCTTTGCCCATAGCTGCCATTTTCATTTGATGCGCTACTTCTTCCCCAAAATACTTTGTAATCCGCCGCTCTATCAAGTATATAAGTGGTGTTAGTACTATAGCCATGGTAAACTTGTATATATAATTGACCAAGCATATTGCCAGTACCAGTTGCCAACTCCACCCCTTCCCTATTTTAAACGCAATAAACAATACCACAAAACTATCTACCAGTTGCGATACAACCGTGGAACCAGTAGAACGCAGCCACACCCATTTATCGCCAGTTACTTTTTTTATCTTGTGGAAAATATACACATCCACAAACTGGCTAACCAAAAAAGCTGTAAGGCTACCCACAATTATCCACATCCCTTGCCCAAAAATGCCACTGAAAGCTATTTGCATATCATCAATGCCGCTGCTTTTGCTGCTGCCAAACCAAAAATCGGCTCCTGGCACTTGTATGGCAGCATAAAACATTAAAAAAGCATAAGAGATAAGCCCTACGGCAATATAACTGATGCGGCGCACAGCCTTGGGGCCATAAAACTCATTGACAACATCTGTAATAATAAACTCCAATGGCCAGAGCAATACGCCACAAGTGAGGTTGAACGCAAGCCCACTTTGACCAAAAATGGTGAAATTAGATGGGTGCAAACCAACCAGTTTCTCGAAAGAGAAAATCTTTCCGCCTATACACTCTGCAATAAGGGCATTGGCTACAAAAAACGCAGCGATGGCAATAAAAAGTTTTGTAGGCTTGTCGTTTAAAATATTTGTGATCATGGGTTAGAAGATAACTAAGTATATGATTTGAAAAATAATAAAAAACAGATTAGTATACAATAGCCAATTTGGAGTTGGCACTACTTTCTTTTGAATAAACAGCAAAAGCCAGCAAAAGTTGAGCAATAGGTTCAAAAAAAATGATGCCCCCCATCCCAAGGTAATAATCACGCTATTAATATCCTGGTTGCCAATAAAATCTTTTGTGCCCTTTACCAGCACACAATATAAAAACAACCCATTACAAATAAGTGCTACCCTGCTAAGAAATGTAAGTGAAAATTTGTCCATTAAAAAGGCAGAAATGATTTTTAAAAGATAATAGTATGCAAAAGTCAGTGGAAAAAGCCATATCAACTAGTTTAATCATTCAATGATTGATATAAGATTGAAAAATAGCATTATTTTGCCGCACTTATAAAAAAGATAAATGAAGCAATTTAACTGGAAACCCTTGCTGCCGCATATTGTAGCCGTCCTTACATTTCTAATTCTGTCTATTATTTACTCCAAGCCTGCATTAGATGGCAAAGTAGTAGAGCAGCACGATGTGCAGCAATGGAAAGCTATGGCTCACCAGTCGTATGTGGTTAGGGAAAAAAATGGCTATTTCCCTTTATGGACAAACAGCATGTTTAGCGGTATGCCGGCTTATCAAATAGCCATGGAAAGTAAAGACCCACCCTATATAAATGTGTATTATTTCCACGAATTGCTTACCCTTGGGCTGCCTAAACCAACCTATTACCTGTTTTTTTGCTGTTTAGGATTTTATTTCTTGGCAGTTGTAATGGGGGTAAACCCATGGCTTAGCATAGCTGGGGGTTTGGCGTATGGCTATTGTTCTTATGACCCTATAATCATCACAGCAGGGCACGATACCAAATTAATGTCCATAGCTTATGCCCCGGCCATATTGGCTTCTATGCAATTATTGTTCAAAAAGCGGTATTGGATTGGCAGCATCATGCTTTTGTTGACCACGGTTGGCTTGTTTGTACAAAGCCACCAACAGATTGCTTATTATACTTTACTCATGGCAGTGTGCATGAGCATCCCCTTTTTAATAAAGACAATAAAGGAAAAAGACTTCAAACACCTAGCATTCACATTTGTGCTAAGTGTCGTTTGTAGTACGTTGTCTGTTCTGTATGTGGCCAATAGTTATTTGCCCACCTACGAGTATTCAAAAGAAACCATGCGTGGCGGTGGCAGTGGGCTTACATTGGGCAATGCTGACAAAAAGAACAAAACAGTTGGGGGGCTAGATAAAGACTATGCGTTCAGATGGAGTTATGGCATTGGCGAAACCCTCACTTTAATGGTACCCAATGCTTTTGGAGGCGGTAGTTCTACCACTTTTGGTGATGATTCCAAGGTAGCTGCACTGCTTCAAAATTCGCCAGAAATACCACAGCAAGCTGTGCAACAGCTATACCAAGCAGCATCAGCCTATTGGGGCGATCAGCCTGGCACATCTGGCCCTGTTTACCTAGGGGCATTTGTTTGCTTGATGGGCTTAGCAGGCTTTATACTTTCATCAAACAAAAACAAATGGTGGCTATTGGCCATTACTATTTTTGGTATTGTATTGGCCTGGGGCAAGAACCTAGAAGCAGTGAATTATTTCTTGTTCGACTACCTACCATTCTATAAAAAATTCAGGGCTCCTTCCATGTCGTTAGTGATGCCGCAATTATCAGTGGGATTAATGGCTACTCTATTTATAAATGAATTTATAGACACAGCAACCGACAAGGAAAAGCAAGCCAAGGTATTGAAGCAGTTTTTAATAATTGCAGCTAGTTGTGTAGGTTTATTGCTAGCCTTTTATTTATTTGCAAGTTTCAGCAATGCCAATACCCTTGCATTAAAGAAAAATTTGGAAAATGCATTCAAAGGCAACGATAGCTTTATTAAAAGTTACATGCAAGCATGGGCAGATGACAGGAAAGAATTGTATTTTAAAGATATGCTGCGCTCATTAGGTATTATGGCAGTAGCAGTGGCTGCTTTTTATGCTTACGCAAAAGGTATGGTTAAAAAGCCAATTGTAATTGCCGCATTTATTTTATTGGCCATGATAGATTTAATGCCTATAGGAAAAAGGTATTTTAGCGATGATAATTTTGTGGAACCCGAAACATACGAGTTGGCTTATCAAAAAACAAAGGCAGACGAAGCGCTGGACAAAGACACAAGTTTTTACCGTATACTAAACCTTGCGGCCTTTAATGGCAGTGGCTATAGCATGGACATGGGTAGTTCATTTAATGATGCGCTTGCATCGTATCACCACAATACTATTGGCGGTTACCACCCTGCTAAATTGTCTATTTACAACGACCTAATCGAATTCCAAATTTATAAAAACATACAAGCATGGGGAAGCAACCCGAATGCCAAAGATAGCTTCCCTGTGTTGAACATGCTGAACATGAAGTATGTGATAGTGCCAGACCAAAGGGATCCCAAGCAAACCATGGCTGTGCCAAACCCTTACGCATTGGGCAATTGCTGGCTAGTAAAAGAACTAAAATTTGTAAAAAATGCAGATGAGGAAATGACATCCATGGATCATTTCAACCCAGCCCAGACAGCTATTGTAAATGAAAGTTTTAAAGCAGCAGCAGGCAACCCTCCTACTTTTGACTCTACCGCGTCAATTAAATTTATTGAAAACAGGAATGACTATATTAAATACGAGAGCAATGCGGCTGCCAACCAGTTTGCCGTGTTTAGTGAAATTTATTATAGCCAAGGCTGGAATTCATATATAGATGGCAAAAAAGTAGACTATTGCAAGGTGAACTATGCGCTTCGTGGCATGGCTATACCGGCAGGCAAGCATTTGATTGAGTTTAAATTTGAGCCATCCTTAGTGCATTTAGGGGAGCAATTAGGTAAATATTCTGGCATATTATCGGCAATATTGGTATTACTCTTCGGCTTTTTGGAGTGGAAGGAATATAAAAAGAGGATTTGAAATACAATATGACAAACTTGAAAACTATATTTACCCTACCTTATTAGGTACAGATAAATTAACGTACTTAATAAGGAAGTGGGCGAAATTATCTTTATAGACACAAATGAGGATAAAGTACTAGATACCCACAAGTTATTTACATAAAGAAAATTTCTATTTATATCTTGTAAAAGCAGGGCATTAATTTTAGTAAGTATATTTCCTATTTTACAGATTTCCCTTTTGTTGATGAATAGCAAGGCAGATAATGGATAGATTCGTACCGCATACAGATAATTTAGGGCAATTGCTGCAAGCCAAGGCAGAACAGCTTTTTACCCTGATGAAAAACATTGACGTAGAAAGATTGGGCTTGTCTGAGCATGGCAACATCTATTTTTTAGGAAGCCATTTTAAACGCATGTTTTTTTCCATACAAACCAGTGCGCATTTGCTCTACAACAGCATACAACTGAGCAAAAAGGACGTAAAGGATATTGTGATAATGGATTATGGGGCAGGCATTGGCAGTTTGTATATCCTAGCCAAAATGATTGGCTGCAAGCAGGTTATTTACAATGACATATTGGAAGAATGGAAGCAAAATGCGCTGCTTATAGCCAATGCCATCCATATAGATGTAGATGACTATATAGTAGGCAATATTGACGACACTTTAAAAATCCTGGAGCAAAAAGGGGTAAAATGCGATATTATTACATCAAGGAACGTGGTGGAACATATTTACCGTTTAGCCGATTTTTATAAGATTATTGCCCAATACCAACCACAAGCTATTGTGTATTCTTCCACTACTGCCAGTTTCAATAACCCAGCTACAAACATCCAACATGTATTGCACCATAGGAAAATTGAAAAAATATATGTAGCCCAAAGAATTAAATTTATTGAGGAACATTTTCCAAAATTGACAGATAATACAATAAAACTGTTGGCAAAAAAGACACGTGGCTATGAAAAAAACGACCTTTTATATGCAGTAAACCAGTTCAATAAAGATGGGTCTATCCCTGCCAAAGGATACTATTATACCAACACTTGTTATATGGAGTATGGTGTTTGGGCAGAGAACCTTCTACCCTTTCTTATCCACAAACAAATGGCTCAATCGGCAGGAATGGGCCTCATGATAAAACCTGGTTTTTGGGATACGCATTACACTAAACCATGGAAAAACAAAATGGGTTCATTTTTTAACGCCTTTATTTCTGTGAACCCATCAATTGGTTTTTTAGTAGCCCCTTTTATTTATATTATAGCATTGCCAAATAAAGAAAAAAAGCAAAGTTGAAACAAAAAATTGTATCAGTCGTTCCCTATGCTACCCTACCTTGTTTTTCTGGTGGCCAAAAATGTATTGCCCAGTTTAATGAATATATGGGATTGCAGTGCGAGCTAACAGTTGTTAGCACAAGTAAGAACGACCTTTCCTTGGTAAAAAATTATACACTTTTACCGTGGATGAAAAATGGCAAGCTAAAGTTTTTTCAATTACCGCTTTTTTTTCAATTGGCAAGTTTCATTAAAAAAAACAACATCCAATACCTTATGATTGAGCACCCTTACATGGGATGGCTTGGTTGCTTGTTGCGTTGGCAATGCAAAATACCCCTAGTGGTGCATACTTATAATATAGAATACTTGCGGTTTAAATCGGTAGGCAAAAAATGGTGGCCCATTTTAATGTGGTACGAGAAAAAAATACTAAACGCAGCAGATATCGTTTTTTGTATTTCACAGGAAGACATGGAATATATGATTGGCAACATAGGCATTGATGAGGGTAAATGCCATGTAATTACTTTTGGTACCCCCCTATCTTCAACCCCAACAGATAAAGCTGATTGTGCCGCTTTGGTAAGGAAGCAACATAACATTAAAAATACCGAGGCCATTATCCTTTTCAATGGCTTATTGAGCTATAAACCTAATGCCCAAGCAGTGCTGGATATTTTGAATTGTATTAACCCAATTTTGCTAAAATATCCCGCCTTTGAATACAAGATTATTATCTGTGGCAAAGATTTGCCAGCAGAACTAAATGGGCTACAGGATTACGCTAATAAAAACATTATTTACATGGGTTTTGTGCCAGATATTGAACTGTATTTTAAAGCGGCTGATATTTTTATCAATCCCATATTAAGTGGTGGTGGCATAAAAACAAAATTAGTAGAGGCACTTGGTTTTAATACTACGGTTGTTTCAGCAGCAACAGGTGCCATTGGCTGCGATAAAACCGCGAGCGGCAATAAGCTAATTGTTGTACCAGACAATGACTGGGCAGGTTTTGCAGAAGCTATTATCAACCAATTATCCCAGCCAACCCCTACCCCAGCCTCATTTTATAAGGAATATTATTGGGGTAATATTACCAAAAAGGCTTTCAATATTTTGTTTAACTGACTAGCTCCTGTTTTTTGAAATAATATATTTTATAAAATATCTGCTATACTCCTTTGAAAGATAAACCATGCAGAATAAATAATAATACAATCCTTTGCCTTTTCTTTCTTGCATGATGGCCAGTTCGTTTTTTATCATGGTAAGCATAAGGCGCAATTGCTTGCTTTTAATAGTACTGCCATTGTTAATATGCACAATTGTTGTAGTATGAAGAAAATAAGATGGGTAGCCAAGCTTTGTAAACTGGTAACACCATAGGTGGTCTTCGCCATACATAAAGAAACGGTTGTCTAATTGCTCGTTTGGCAATTTCAAAAGCAATCGCTTCTCGAACATAAAAAAAGCCCCGTTTACCCAATCACAATAAGTACTAAAATCAAGTTTAAAATATTTCCCAAACATAAGCCTTGCACGTTTAGTATATGGCATCAAATAGAGAATAAAACGCAATAAATCTAGCCATTCCCAGCTGATGCCCCTAAACCTACGAGCCGTATATTGGACTTTGTTAGTATCTGGAAAAACCATCCTAACACCTAATGCCCCTATGTTTTGTTTTGCCTTAAAAGCATTGGCCGCTATTGAAATACTATCTTCTATTAAATAAGTATCGCTGTTCAGCAACAACAGCAATTCGCCAGTAGCTTTTTCTATGCCTGTATTATTACCTTGTGCAAAACCCCCATTTTTATTATTAGGCACCAATATAATTTGTGTGTATTTTTCAGCAAAAAGAACTGGGCTACATTCTGTGGATGCGTTATCAACAAGCACTATTTCATAATCAACACTTTTAGTGTGCTTTATAATGCTTTCAATACAAGAGCATGTTAGTTGAAAAGTATTGTAGTTGATGATGATGATGGAAACTTTCAATATTCTTAACTCAAAAAATTAATAAATAGGTTTCTTATACATTCTTTTAAACAACAAAAATATAGAGCGGGTAACTAGATTACTATCAATATATGTTGCTAACCTTACACTGAAATTACTGGATGGTTCATAAACAACATTGGGCAGCAATAAAGCAACATACCCTTTGCAATTTTCCAAAAAAAGGCTAACTGTCAGTTGGTTCCTCATTTTTTTTGGTGTCCTCAATAAACGATGCGTTAACCCTTGACAATATATATTTATATAATTTAGCACATACCTTTCAATAGTGTTGGCAAAAAGAGGCGATTCTTTCTTCAAGGCAGCAAGGAAATGAATAAATATCCCAAACGCTTTTTGAAATTTATCATCTGCCGATGTTGTAGTGGTACTTTGGTGCAAGCGAAATGAAAAACAGGTTTCAAAAGCAGTTGCCTTATAGTGAATTTTGGTTAATTGCACCCATAACTCAAAATCTGCAAACAATAAGTTGGGGTATCTTGGTGGTATGCCCCCTACTTTTTCATAGTCTTTTGCGCGCATCATGAACCCAGTGCCCATTGTATCAATTTGATTGCATAAAAAATGCCCTAAAAATTCGTGTGGCTGCTGCACTTCGTCCATAGGCTTGCACGCTTTTATTAACTTGCCCACAGAGTCTATATAGGTAAAATGGGTTTGGTACAAACTTGCTGTTGGGTGCCTGGCTATCAAGGCATCCATTGTTGTTAAATATCCAGGAAATAAGATGTCATCGTGTCCAATCAATGTTATAAACTCATTTTTCGGCACGGTTAAAGCCCTTGTCCAGTTTTCCTCAATACTAAGTGATTGCGTAGATGAGTATATAACAATTCTTTTATCTTTTAATGAAGTAACCCATTCCACAGTGCCATCAGTACTATTATTGTCCAGTACAATAAGGTTAAAATCCTGCAATTCCTGGTTTAAGATGCTTCCTACGCACTCTTTAATATATTCCCCACCGTTTCTTACCGGCAGGATAATGCTAAATTTATTCATATTTGCCCCACGCTAACTCCGTTAATTGTTTTTTTTTGAATTCGCTCGACAAGTTATACATTTCTGTTTGGTTATCAGCAAAAAGAAGGTTTTCCTGCTCTTTTATCCAAAATGTATTTGCGATTGCCCATTTTTCTTTTCTGTAACTAGTTCCAAATTTATCAATTACCAGCACATCAAGCCCCTTGGCTATTACTTGGTTTGTTAGGCTATTCCTGCCGCTTTCAAACAAATAAGCGGCAAATTTATTATTTAGTTTACCGCACGATATATTTTCAAACAATTGCTTGGATATAAAAAAACCAGTTGTTCGTATATGGTAATTGGGAAAGGGCTTAAAATAAAATCTCCAAAGCGTACCTGCTTTTATCAATAATTTTATTTTCCTAAAATTGTAGTCAAAAGATTGGCTGCTATCCCAATGCCAAGTATGCTTTTTAAAAACATCCTGCCAGTAGCATGAGCAAGAAGCAGTTGCCCCTATTAACCCTATACCATCTTGTATGTTTTTTACATAATTCAGTAACCAGTCTCCTGCTAAAATCTTTGTATAGCTATTCAGGAATAAAAAATAATCACAATCCACCTGCAATGCAATCCATTTATAAGCCTCTATGTCTTGAACGCTTTCCATGTAAAAACTTGTATAAATCAATCCTTCGCTTATGGCGTACTCATGATAAGCAGAGGTTTCTGTTTTGTTGCCAACACCATTGAACAAAAACAACAATTGATGTTCATGCCCGCTTATATGTTGTTTATACGACACCACGAATTGTTTGAACAAATCAATGCCAAAGGGCAGCCATATCAAGTGAACAACGAAAATGGTATTATTTTTAGTTAACATCATTCTTGTACCTCAGGATTTTTTTTGCGAATGAAAACTATTGCATGTTTTTGTTCATTTTGAATAAGACAACAGTTATTTTTTTGCTACTACTACATAATTTAATGTGAACAAATCATCAGTGTATTTTTTGTCAAGCCAAACTGCAAAATTGTTGTACAATATTTCTACCTTCAAATGAACAAAAATAAGTTTTATTATCCTTGAGCGAAATGTGTTGTAACGCCTAGTAGAGTATAGCGTGTTTAAGAACAGTTGAAATACTGCCGCCCATTTGCCTCCGTTTGCTTTGATTTCTATTATTTCAAACCCAGCCTGTTCAAACAATACGATTAATCCATATTTTGAAAATCTAAAAAAATCATATGGTTCTTCGTGAAGTTCCCAACTAAATGGCATTGAAAAAATGGCATGACCACCTCTTTTCAAAACTCTGAAAGATTCACTTACTACTTTACGATGGTCAGCTACATGCTCTAATACTTGCGTACAAAAAACAGTATCGAATTGCCCTTCTTCAAAACATAAGTTATCTGCCGGGCAAAGGAAATCAGCATTATTGGCACTACTTTGTACTATATCGCAACCAATATGGCTATCTGTTAAGCCTTTTATTATACTTGCATACGGTTTATTGCCACAACCAATGTCTATCAATACACCTTTTGCATAAGTTTTAAGCATGTGCAATATATCATGATAAAGAAAGTAATTTCCAATATAATACTGATTTTTCTTTGATAAGATGTTGTTTTCAGTAACCCTTTCAATGCCAGGTATATGTTGTTGAATCATTTGTAAGTACTTTTCCTTAGTGTTTTTGATATAAAAATCCTCTATATATTTTGTTTTCTCTAATCAACCTATCATAATAACCATAGAAATATTTCTTTAAAACCAGCCGCCAAAAAAAATTGAAAGGGGCTTTTTTTACTCTATAAACAAAATGGTTATTAAGTAACTCATAATCAAGTTTGTCTTTGTATTTTTGGATTAAATACAACTCTATTTCATTTTGTTTTTTTATATCTGCATTTAAAGACCTCATCATGGAGTTCCTAATAAACCTATATTCAAATGTAACTGCATTCAAGTAGTAAAACCCATATCCCTTAAATGCAATCCTTAGCCATAAGTCCCAATCTTCAAATCCCATTATTTTCATTGGATCATAGTAGCCAACTTCTTCCAATACACTTTTCCTGATAATAGCACAGGCATCTATATAGTTTCCTAACATTAAACGCTGCAAATTGAATTCCCCAGTTATTTCTATTCCTTGTTTATCCCCAAAGAAATTTCTATCTCCATATAAAACTGCTATTTGGGGGTCATTTTCCAAAATATTTAAACCTTCCTTATATCCAGGCAAGAGTTTATTATCTGCATCTAGCGGCACTATATATTTCCCAATCGAAGCCCTAATTCCTGTATTCCGTGCTTCACCTAACCCTTTATTTTCTTGAAAAATAACATTATAACCTTTCCCTTTTAAATCAGCCAAGTATTGGTTAGTAAAACTATCAGTAGAGCCATCATTAATAATTATTGTTTCTATAAGATTGGCATCCCAAAACGACAAACTATCTAAAGCTTCTTGGATGAAACTTCCTTGGTTATAGCAAGGTATGATTACTGATACAAGCGGTTGCATCATTTTAGAGAATATTTTTTAATTGCTTTATAGAAAATTATATTTTATTTACCATATTTAATTTTTCTATCCCCCCCCAAAAACGCATAGGTTCATAATCAGGGTAAGGATAATGCCCCAAATTTAATTTGATGCTTGCATTTTGTTTTTGTATATAGTCTTCTACCAATGCTTTTACAGTTATAGGAATGCCGCTAGCACAGTTAACAATGCCATCCACTTCTTTTTGCAAGGCAATACTTACAATATTTGCAGCTACATGTTCTACTGGCAAGTAATCCCTTACCTGCTGCCCCCCGCTCATGTTAAACACTTCCTCGCTATTCTGTATGGCCATGTCTAGCTGCGGAAGAATGGATTTCTGGTTTTGCCCCTTGCCATACATATAAAACAACCTAGGCCATTTCAAAGAAAAAGGGTGCATTTTTCTCAATTCCTCCAAATATTTGCGCAAGCAATCTTTTGCCAGTGCATAAGGGTTCTCAGGCTGGGTAAGCATTGTTTCAATTAAGCACCCTTCTATCATGCCATATTCAAAGCAAGTTCCAGTAACCGTTATGTCTTTAGCCCCGTTTACTACTAGGTTTTTTAAAAACACATAATGCCTAGGTAAATTTTCTTCAAAATGGAACAGCGACTTATAATTGGGCAACCCTTCCCATGCTAAATGGATAATACAATCTGGCTTCTCAAAAAAAGAATAATAATCTATAGAATTATCTATTGTCTTTAAATCTAAGGCAATATAAGTTACTTTGCTAAACCAATCCTGCTTTTCAGCTTTTTCTTGGCTTGACGAAGTAGCTATAACCCTATGACCAGTTTTCAGCAGGGCATGTACCACATAGCCCCCAATAAAACCTGTTGCCCCAGTAACCAATAACCTCACTATAATTAGGAATTAGGAATTAAGAATTAGGAATTCCCCCAAGCGTTTGATGCCTCATGATTTGCAATTTTTTGCCTCACCCCAGCCAGGCCTAGAGCAACTACCCTTTACCCCATTAATACTTTTATACATTTTCCCAAACCAACTTTCCAATCAATCAGTTGCACCCCAAAATCGTTTACAATACTCTCTTTGTCCAAAACAGAATAAGCAGGCCTTTTGGCTGGGGTTGGGTAATCGTTCGTAGGTATGGGAGATACTTTGCAATTGAGCCCAGCCATGGCATTAATTTCAGTTGCAAAATCGGCCCAAGAAATAACGCCTTCGTTGCTATAGTGATAAATGCCGTAATGGATATTGCCTTTCTCCAGTTCTTGGATAATATGCAGCAAAGCCACTGCAAAATCTGTAGCATAAGTTGGAGAACCTACCTGATCGCCTACTACATTTAATGTTTCCCTGTCTTTCATCAAACGCAGTATGGTTTTTACAAAATTGTTTGCATGTACGCTATACACCCATGAAGTGCGTACAATAATTGTTTTAGGGTTGTTTTTCTTGGCTAGTTGCTCGCCTACCTCCTTGCTGTAACCATAATAATTCAAAGGGGCAGTAGCTTGGTATGGCAAGTAAGGGGATGTGCCATTGCCATCGAACACATAATCTGTAGAAATAGTAATCAATGTGCAATCAATAGCTGCACATTCAGCAGCTATTACGCCAACACTAGTTGCATTGATAGCCAAGGTAAGGTCTTTTTCTGTTTCCGATTTATCAACCAAGGTATATGCCCCGCAATTGATGAAATAGGATGGCTTGTAGAATTGAAAAAAAGCTGGGATACTTTCAGGATTGCTTAAATCAAGCTCTTCCTTATCTATAAACAGAAAGTCAAATTGATGGCTATACCCACTTTCTAGTTGGGATAATTCCCAGCCTAATTGCCCATTTTTTCCTGTGATTACTACTAATGGCTTTAACATACTTTTTTAAGTTGGCCGACAAGGGTTAACAGTTAACCGAGCCTCTGTTTGATTAATAATTAAAAAAAATACTTAGGCAACGGTTAACTGTTAACCGCCAACCGTTTACAAGCTCCAATACTGCCTTGAGGTAATTTTGTTTTGATAAATACCTTTTATGTCGGCAATTAACCCATTGGGTTTGGTAATGGATGCAAAATATGTATCATCAAGCAATTTATACGATTTATGTGGCACAATAATAACAACTGCGTCATAATCAGTAGCAATTTTGTCCGCTAGTGGAAAGTTATATTCTTCCATTAGCGCATTGCTGTCAGCATAAGGGTCTGCCACTTCTACATTTAGGTGATAATCTTTCAGGGCATGGACCACATCTGCTACCTTGCTATTACGGATATCCGTTACATTTTCCTTGAAAGTAGCCCCCATTACCAAAACCTTGGCCTCTTTTACATGGGCACTATGGCGGATAATATGCTGGATTATTTTTTTAGCAACATATCCCCCCATGCTGTCGTTTATATACCTGCCTGCTGCAATTATTTTAGATGCATAGCCTAGCTTGGCTGCTTTATAAGTTAAATAATAAGGATCTACCCCTATGCAATGCCCACCAACCAATCCCGGTTGGAATCTTAAAAAATTCCATTTGGTAGCTGCAGCTGCTAGCACATCGTAGGTATTAATGCCCATTTTGTCAAAAATAATGGAAAGCTCGTTCATCAGGGCAATGTTCAAATCACGTTGCGTATTTTCAATTATTTTTGCTGCTTCTGCTACTTTTATGGATGGTGCTTTGTGGATGCCCGCTTTTACAACCAACGAATAAACACCAACTATGGTCTCCAAAGCTTCTTCATCGCAGCCAGCTACTACTTTTATGATATTTTCTAATGTATGTTCCTTATCCCCTGGGTTGATGCGTTCAGGCGAATATCCTAGTTTAAAATTTACCCCCACTTTCAGCCCGCTTATTTCTTCTATAATAGGCAAACAATCTTCCTCTGTGCATCCGGGGTAAACGGTAGATTCAAATATAACATAATCGCCTTGTTTCAACACGGCACCTATGGTTGAGGATGCCCGCTTTAAAGCAGTGAGATCCGGTATATTGTGTGCATCCACGGCAGTAGGCACAGCAATAATATAAAAATTGGCTTCTTTTAATATTTGTATCGAACTAGTGAACACAATATCGCAACCTCCAAAATCAGAGTTCGTTAGTTCGTGGCTTGGGTCTATGCCTTGCTGCATCAATGCTACCCTTTTTTCATTAATATCAAAACCAATTACGGGCAGTTTACGGGCAAAAGAAAGGGCTATGGGCAAACCCACATAGCCAAGGCCTATTATAGCAATTTTTACTTCAGTATTTTTCAAAACATTTATATGCATATATATACATGGGCAACCAGCCCCCCCTGCGAATGTACATTATTTGGCTTTATTTTGAGTTTGTTTAAGAAAGAGCTTCGCTTAATAAAAGGCATTTACTTCCAGAAAATTTAAAACTTTCTGGAAGTAAAAAAGCCTTTGCCTAGGACAGAAAACTTTCAGCCTTTAAGGACAATTTCTCTAAAACTACTCTTTTTATTAATGTTTTACGTCCATTCATTGCACAAAACCACCTGACCGAAAAACCTATTTTGGGGTAAATTATTAGAGGACATTCCTTAGAGGTAAAAGGGTGGGCAGATAAATTAGGCTGCTTTAATTAATTGTTTACTTTTGAAATGACATATCACTTAATACCCTGAACATTTATGCTGCAAACCAGTTTAAAAAAAGTATTGCTAACAATATTTTTTAGTATCGCTATACTAGTTATTTTCCCACGTTTTTTTTTTACTGATTTTTCTGACAAAAAGAGTTTTATTGATTGTGGGTGGGAATGGGCATTTGGTTTTTTTATAAGCCATAAAGAAAACTACCAATGGGGGAAAGATATTATATACACCTATGGGCCCTTGGGCTTTTTATCTGCAAGGTCGATACCCGCAAATTATTGGATTTGCCAATTTTTTCTTGATATATACATAGGTTTAAATTATACAGTTATTTTTTTGCTGCTTTTAAAAACACAAAAATTTATAACCACTTTGTTATTTTGTACCGTATTGTTGGTGGCGATGTGGGAAGTAAATTTCTTATTAGAGATTTTTGTGCTATTTGTATTGTGGTTTATTAAAAAAGAAAAGAAAGGATACTGGCTATCATACTTTGTTATATTAAATGCCACCTTAATGGTGTATATAAAGTTAAATACACTGCCTGTAATATTACTTTCAACAGCTTTACTTTGGTATTTATTATGGAAAGATAAAAAATATTTGACGGCCTTTCTTTCAGTTATATTGTTTTTTGCATTCAATTGTTTTTTAATGTCTTTTTTTAATGTCTCAATAAGCAACTATATAATAACTGCATTTGATACAATTAAATATTATAGCTATTGTATGTACGCTTACAATCCAGCTTATAAATTTATTTTGTTTACATGTGCATTTTTGACTTGTTGCGCCTTACTGTTTATTCTTTTTATAATATTAAAATGCTTTCTTCCTAAAAAGATTTTTTTTGAGGCTTTCCTAATTGGTATTATTGGACTAATCATTTTTTTATTATTTAAACAAGGGTTTACCCGCTTGGATAGAGGGCATTATAATCAATTTTTTTGCTTTTTCCCATTATCAATTTATTATATTTACTTGTTAGTTCCCAAATACAAAAAGTCCTTGGTTTTATTTATGCTTGGTAGCATTTCTTGCAGCTTGGCATTTAGTTCTGTTGTACTCATTAAACATTATACGGGCAATATTCCGCTTTTAAGCGGCCCCTTTCCCATTGTAAGTTATTTTTCACAATTAATTGAAATGAGTAATTCCAAAATTAATTCCCAAAAAACGCTTTATAGTGGCAAATCATACGATTATTATAGCAACCAGTGTTTAAATGGCATGGATAATAACAACATTAATTGGCACAATAGGCCTGCATTTCAATCTATTGTAGCTGTTTCTGAAAAATTGGATGCCATGAACGCTGCTTACTATAACGGGGCAAATGCTCCTGATACTATTTTTTATGATAATCTCTCTGTTGACAATAGGAATCCACTCTGGGATGACCCACAATGCAAGTGGGCTATTTTTACGCATTACAAATACTTATTTACCGATTCGCTCCACCAACTGGTCCTTGAAAAGCGACCTGTTTCATTACAAAAGAGAAAACTACTTTTAATGGATACAGTTATTACGTTTAATCAACAAATAACTATCCCCCAAAATGAAAAAGGGATTATTACCTTGAACGCCCAAGTTGATGCTAATTGGAAAGGGAATTTGCGGGCTACGCTTTTTCAGCCGCCACATATAGATTTAGTATTGCGGCATTATGGCAATAATAAAACAGGGGTTGTGGACACATTCAGGTATTGCCACAATCTTTTTAACAAACAGGATTTAATTATTAATTACGCTACTGGCATATGTGATAACATCGATGCAGCATTCAACAGCAATAAATTAGATATTGAGTTGTTTACGAAATTTAATTCTATACAATCAAACATTAAATCTTTTTCATTTCAAAATGATATGCCTTCGGGCACATCAAGCAAAATAAGAATCCTGATTTATAAAATAACATTAGACTAAAAAACGAGGCCATTTCAAAATTACGCTTTTTGTTGTTCTATACTTTTAATAAATATTATATATTAAATTTTATTTATATTACTACCCCCCTTGGTGTTTGCATTTTAATAAACATCCTATATGGGAGAAATTTTGGATGCTCATGGGGGAATATTTCCCCCATATAGGATTTTTATTTTTGGTTATATACCCATACATGCGAATTTTACATTAAAGGAGCAGCTAGGGGCATCTTTTCCTTGCCTCCCGCTTAGGATGTTAGTTGGCTTAGGAAAATGATAATTCACTATCAAAATCTTATCAGTTTATTATCAATAAACTATTATTTCACTATATTA
>NZ_JBKHKJ010000045.1:0-21525 GCF_046546515.1 Parasediminibacterium schistidii
CGCCGGGAGAGTAGGTAGTTGCCATATTTATTTAGCCCCAAGTATTAATTTGCTTGGGGCTTTTTTATGTTTACATATAAACCAAAATAGCTCCAAGTCCTATATACTTTCATGTCTGCTCTTCCAATTCTAGGCTAATTCTTTTTTAGGTGCTAACTATTATTGTAACATAGTTTTACTTCCACTATGGGGGGCATTTCTGGGCACTCATGGGGGCAAATTTCCCCCATATAGGATTTTTCTTTTGCACGGGTTCCAAATCAATTCCAACTTTGTAGTATATAGTCCCTTGTTTTCGTTGGTTCAATCCCTGCGGTTGCCATAGCCTTGATTCGCTGCCCCGCAGAGTGCTCATCTTCAAGATACAAAAAAACGTCATTATGAACTAAATCCGTGCTCAAAAAACAATCAAAAAGCACTCACTTTTCCGTGGAAATCACTCACAAAATACGCACAAATCACTAACAAAACACTCATCTTAAAAAACATAAAATACTGTATTTCAATGAGTTATGATGTAGGAACACCTAAAAAATAAATTCTGGGTGTCCAAAGTCAACCAAACCAAGCGGGTAATGCCCCTGAAAATGGGTTATAAAGGTTTGCACTTTGCCCATCATGCTTTGCAGGCAATGCTAGGTGGGTACTCACAAACACCACAAAAAAATGAATTACACAAATGCTGTTATATTGTAGAAGGAATCAAATTTTAAAATAATTTAGCTAACAAATCAGTATTTTTCAAAACAAGCAAAATGTACCTATACTAGATTCAACATCATAAATACAAAAACTATATTTTTGGTACGTGAAGCAAAATAGTGCTGCAAAACTGAATTGTGAACATTAGGAAACTACTTGAGAGATGAAACCAACAATTTTAATATAATATTTTAATCAAGATACCATGAACCAAAAATTTTTACAAGTTGTCCTTTGTTTTTGTGCCATTATATGGCAGGATATGTTTTTGGCAAATGCTCAAGCACCTACCATCACTTCCTTCACGCCCAGTTCTACCTGCCCCGGCAAAACCGCTACTGTGTTTATTACCGGCAGCAATTTTACAGGTGCAACGGCTGTAACCATCGGTGGCAAAGCCGCCAGCTCTTTTACGGTAAATAGTGCCATGCTCCTCACGATAAATATACCTGCTAATACAACAGGTACTATAAAAGTAACAACACCCAAAGGCACAGTAACAACCTCTAGTTCCTTTAGCAATACTGGGGGCTACACTGCCTATGCCTATCTAGCAAATGGCCTTGGCAATACGGTTAGCTTCTTAAATGCTGCAACCAACAAAGTAGTATCCACTGTGGCCGTGGGTCGTAATCCTAAAGGTATAAGCACCAGCCGAGATGGGGCAAAAGTATATGTTGCAAACCAGGACGGCAATACGGTAAGCATCATCAATACGGCCACAGCCACGGTGGCGGCTACCGTGGCTGTGGGCTCAACCCCAATAGGCATAGTAGCTAGCCTTGATGGAAAGAAAGTGTATGTGGCAAATTACAGCGACAACACAGTAAGCGTTATCAATACCATATACGATTCCGTGATAGCAACCGTGTTTGTGGGCAAATCACCATATGGCATAACTGCCAGCCCCGACGGTGCAAAGGTTTATGTAACCAACCTCCTTGAAAATACGGTTAGCGTTATCAGCACTGCTAGCGACTCGGCAATAGCTACCGTGGCGGTGGGCAATGCTCCTTTCGGAATAACGGCCAGCCCCGATGGTACAAAAGTATATGTAGCAAACGAAGACGACTACACCGTAAGCGTTATTAATACGGCCAACGATTCCGTTACAACCACGGTGTCAGTAGGGGATTACCCGTTTTCCATTTGTGCCAGCCCTGATGGCACAAGGATGTACGTTGCCAATGCTGGTGGCAACTCGGTAAGCGTTATCAATACAGCAAGCGACTCGCTAATAGCAACTATAGGTGTAGGGATTGGGCCGTACGGTATAAGCATCACCCCTGATGGCACAAAAGTTTATGTAACTAGTGAAGAGGATACGATAAGCGTCATTAGTACGTCTAGCAACGCAGTAACAGCAACGGTGTATGCGCCTGCGCTGTATGCGTTTGGCAATTTTATTGCCAATGTACCCACTGCTTGTCCAGTACCTCCAACCATTACATCTTTCACTCCCACAACAGCCACTACTGGCACAACCGTAACCATATTTGGCACTGGTTTTACAGGTGCTACTTCAGTAAGTTTTGGCGGCGTAACAGATACTGCTTTTACAGTAGTAAATGACAATACTATCACTGCCATTATAGTCACTGGTGCAAGTGGCAGCGTAAGCGTAACCAAGGCTGGTGGCACGGGTACAAAAAATGGATTTATTTATGCTACTGGTTGCTGGAAAGCCATTAGTACTGGATATTATCATAGTGTAGGAATTAAAACCGATGGCAGCCTTTGGGCATGGGGGAACAACACGTATGGGCAACTTGGGGACGGCACTACTATTAATAGGACTAACCCCGTTAGAATAGGGACAGATACCAAATGGCAAAGCATTAGTTTGGGAAATGTTCATACGATAGCAATGAAGGCGGATGGCACCCTGTGGGCCTGGGGATTTAATGGCAGCGGACAGTTGGGGGATGGAAGTACTAACAATAGCACAAGCCCTATACAAATAGGAACAGCCAAAGACTGGCAAGACATCAGTACTGGAAATGTCAATAATATGGCTATTAAAACCGATGGCACCCTTTGGGCATGGGGGCATAATAGTGGCGGACAATTAGGTAACGGCACTACAGACAATGCAACTAGTCCTATACAAATTGGCAATGCCAATAACTGGCAATCTGTAAGTGCCGGTGGCAACCATACGGTAAGCATAAAAAAAGATGGCAGCTTGTGGGCATGGGGATTTAATGGCAATGGGCAATTGGGTAATGGCACAACTGCGGATGAGTATAGCCCTGTACAAATTGGCACTGCAAATAACTGGCAATTGGTAAGTGCTGGGGAAAACCATACCATGGCTATAAAAGCAGATAGCAGCCTGTGGGCTTGGGGATACAATGGCTTGGGCGAGCTAGGCGATGGTACTACTACCAATGCGGATAGTCCAAAACAAATTGGCACAGCCACCAACTGGCAATTTATTAATGCAAAATACGAGCAAACTTTTGCCTTAAATTCAAATGGTAGCCTTTGGGGATGGGGTAATAATAATGAAGGGGAATTAGGGGATGGAACTGCAATCAATAGGACTAGCCCTGTACAAATTGTTTCGACAAATAATTGGCAATTTGTTAGCCCTGGATATAATCATACCATTGCCATTGAAACAGATGGCAGTCTTTGGGCCTGGGGATGGAATGATCATGGGCAATTGGGTGATGGTACAACTACTAATAGTAAAAGCCCAGTAAGTATCGGTTGCCCCATTACACTTAAACTCCCCGCCATATCCTCTTTCTCCCCCACTATTGCAATTGCTAGCACTAGAGTAACCATATTGGGTACTGGGTTTACAGGCGCAAAAGCCGTAAATTTTGGCGGCACAGCAGCAAGTAGCTATACAGTGGTAAATGACAGCACCATAAAAGCAATAGTAGCAATAGGTGCCAGCGGCAGCATAAGCGTAACCACAAGTGCTGGCACGGCTACTAAAGCAGGGTTTAGTTTTGTAGTTACGCCTACCATTGCTTCCTTCACGCCTAGCTCTACCTGCCCTGGCAAAATCGCCACGGTGTTTATCACGGGCAGCAATTTTACAGGTGCAACGGCTGTAACCATCGGGGGTAAAGCTGCTACTTCCTTTACCGTTAACAGTGCCACCAGCATCACGGCAACCATACCTGCCAACGCAACGGGCAATATAAAAGTAACCACACAACAAGGCACAGTAGCAAGTAGTAGTTCCTTTTATAATAGTGGGGGCTACACTGCCCTTGCCTACATAGCCAATTCCGCCGACAATACAGTAAGCGTAGTAAACACCACCATCAACAAAGTAGTGTCAACCGTGGCTGTGGGCAGCTACCCATTGGGCGTAAGTGCCAGCACCGATGGTGCAAAAGTGTATATAACAAACAATGGCGACAATACGGTAAGCGTTATCCGCACCGCAAACGACTCGGTAATAGCTACCGTGGCAGTAGGATCGCGCCCTTATGGCATAGTAGCCAGCCCAGATGGCAAGAAAGTGTATGTGGCAAACTATGATGATAATTCAGTAAGCGTTATCAATATCGTGCAAAATTCCCTTGCAGCAACCGTGTTGGTGGGCAACCATCCTTATGCCTTAGCTGCCAGCTCTAATGGGGCAAAGGTTTATGTAACCAACCTCTACGACAATACGGTAAGCGTTATTAACACAGCCAACGACTCAGTAATAGCTACGGTGGCGGTGGGCAATTTTTCTTGCGGCATCCTTGCCACCCCGGATGGGTCAAAAGTATATGTAACAAACGAAGTTGACAGCTCGGTAAGCGTTGTTAGCACTGCCAATGACTCTGTAATAGCCACGGTAGATGTAGGTAGCAAACCCTTTGCTATCAGTGGCAGCCCAGATGGCACGAAGGTATATGTTGCCAACTCGGGCGGCAACACACTAAGCGTGATCAATACCGCCACCAACATAGTAGTCGCCACAGTGGCGGTTGGCAGCGGACCTTATGCCATTAGCACCAGCCCAGATGGTACAAAAGTGTATGTATCAAATAGTGATGACAATACGGTATGCGTTGTCAATACTTCCAATAACACTGCAACGGCAACAGTGCCTGTAGGCAGTACTCCGTTTAGCATTGGCAACTTTATTGCTAATGTGCCAACAGCTTGCGGTGTACCGCCAACCATTGCTTCTTTCAACCCAACTACTGGCTCTATTGGCACAACCGTAACCATATTTGGCACTGGGTTTACAGGTGCAACTTCCGTTAGTTTTGGTAGCGTGCAAGACACCACTTTTACAGTAGAGAACGATAGCACCATTACCGCGACAGTAGGCAGCGGTGCCAGCGGCAGCGTGATAGTAACCACCAACAGCGGCACGGCTACCAAGGCAGGGTTTGTTTTTACAGCTTCATTGCCCAACTATACCTGGACAGGCACAACATCCACCGACTGGGGAGTGGCCACCAACTGGAGCAACAATTTTTTGCCCTCTAGCAGCAATACGGTAACCATCCCGTCGGCTGCAGCCAACCAGCCGGTACTTACTGCCAACACAACCATTGGGGCAATAGTGCTAAACGGCAGCCTTTCACTCAATGAAAAAACGCTTATGTTTACAGGTGCCGTAAGCGGCACGGGCAGCATCAAGAGCAGTGCAGCATCTTCATTTGTTGTAAATGGCACAGTAGGCACGCTGTATTTCGATGCCTCCAGCAACACCATACAGAATGTAACCATAACCTCGGGCAGTGCAACCCTAGGCAATGCCTTGAACATAACAGGCACATTCACGCCAACGGCAGGCACGTTCAACACGGGCGGCTACCTAACGCTTAAGTCTACCTCCATAGCCAACACGGCAGTTGTAGGAGTAGTGGGAGGCACCGTTACGGGCAATGTAACCATTGAAAGGTACATACCCAAAGGCTACAAAGCCTTCAGGCAGCTATGCACAGGTGGCGTATATAATGCGGGCAGCATATTCGACAACTGGCAGGAGGGCGGCGCAAGCCCTGCTGGCTATGGCATGTATGTGTTTGGCGAGAAAAGCACCACGGGCGGCAGTAACCCAGCAACGGGCATAGACAAGACAGACAGCGGCAGGAATTCCTTGTACGACTACACGGGCTACATGACCTATTCGCCCATCACCAATACAAAAACCACGATGCTAGACCCCTACAAGGGCTTCTATGGCGTGGTATATGGCGACAGAACGGCAAGCCTTTACCCCGGAGCAACTTTCGATGCCAACATCATGATGAACAGTGCCACCACCATACGCACCAAGGGGCAATTGGTAACAGGAACGGTTACCTATACCACCACGGGCATCACAGGGGCGTACAACTCCAGCTTTTCAATTCTGCCGCTGCACGACACAGGCACTTTGATAGCAAACCCTTATGCGGCAGTCATCGACTGGGCAGGATTGAGCAAGACCAACCTCAGCAACAGCTACTGGTATGTGGACCCAACTTTCCTCAACGGCGCTTACCAAGTGCCAGTGGCATATAATGCGTTTGCAAACACCAATAGCAACCCTGCTTCGTCCAAGATAAATCAGTACATACAGCCAGGTCAGGCGTTCTGGGTATTCACGGACAGCAATATAACCAACACCCGCCAACTCGTGATAACCGAGAACGACAAGGTTATTGGCAGCACAAAAACAGCGGTGTTTGGCACAGCGGCGGTGAACAGGATTGCCATAAGCCTATGGAAAGGCACAGACAACCTGGATGGTGCAGTGGCCGTGTTCGGCAGCGGCTTTGCCAAAAGCTATGGAAAGGAAGACTCCAAGAAAATGTACGGCAATGGCGAGAACATATTTATCCCAGATGCTGGCAAGGCTCTCTGCATAGACGGCTTGCCGCTGCCAACCAGCAGCGACAATATACCACTTGAATTTGCCCAACTGAAAGCTGGCAACACATACAAGCTGCAAATAAGCGCAGCCGAGTTTGCAGCACCTGGCTTGGCAGCTTATCTAGTGGACAAATACTTAGTCACGCAAACAGCCATCAGCAACAGCAGCACGTTTAGCTTTGTCGTTACCAGCAATGCAGACACTTATACCAACCGTTTCAGCATCGTGTTCAAGCCAACAGTATTGCCTTTGCAATTCGTGGCGGCAACAGCAGTGCAACAAGGCAGCAACGTGAATGTAGGATGGACAACTGCCAATGAAAGCAACTTGGCAAGCTACACAGTGGAGAAATCAGTGGATGGCATAAGCTATGCCAGCATCGGCACGGCAGCATCCAAGAACACAGCAGCCGCAACCTACCGCTATGCTGACAGCAGCGTGGCAGCAGGCACTGTTTACTACCGCATAAAGGCAACCGGAAAAGATGGCAGCATAGCCTACAGCAATGTGGTACTACTTACAACGTATAACGTAGAACGTACAACCATTAGCCTTTATCCTAACCCTGTAACAGGCAAAAGCTTCACAGTTAAACTATCCAACCTAGCCAGTGGAAAATATGTAGTTGCGCTATATGCAGCCGATGGCAGGCAAGCAATAGCAAAAACCGTGTCGCACATTGGCGGCACATTGCAACAGTTGGTTTCCTTAAACAAGAACCTAGCAAATGGGGTTTACACCGTCAAAGTGAGCGGGCAAGGGTTTGTTTACCAAACGAAATTGATCATTAATAATTGACAATTGATAATTTTTCTAGTAGTTGATGTATCACCAACTACTAGAAATTTTAAAAAATTATATATGAAAAATAAAGGACTTAATTTGTTATTATTGGCAATAGCCATAACGGCAACCATAACGGTGGATGCACAGTTTGGCAGTGGCGGCAGTGCACCCGGTACAGGGGGTACTGGCGGTGGCATACCAGGTGCAGGAGGCGCAGGCAGTAGTGGCCCAACCGTGCCTTTTGATGGTGGGATGAGCTTGGTATTGCTCGCTTCTGGAGTGGGCTATGCAGCAAAGCGGATAAAAAAAGTGAACACTTAATAGGGTAGGGATAAGGGTAGCTAAAGGGTGCATAAATATGTTTAGTTCCATATCTTTACTAGTCGTCCTTGTATTTAAGGGTACAAATAAATGAGCAAATAGGCTGATAAAATGAAAAAAGCTTTATTAGCAAATGGGGGGTAATGGACAAAATTGATGCTCAAATTCCCTGTAATTAAGGCTAGCATTGTGTTTTAAGCAATCAAAGTATTTCCAATAGAATATTGATTACAAAAAAACATCTAAAATGCAGTACTGGCAAGTATTGTATGAGTTTTTTAAGGCATTGGAACTCAGAAAATAGCATCAATTTTGTCCATTACTCCGCAAATGGGAAAATTATTTTAAAATATTACAAGGAATAAAAATGCCCAGACAAAAATTTGGGCATTAAATAAATATTTTTTGAGCCTTTCTAGCAAAAAAACTTAAACCAAGCTGATATCAAAAGAAGACAGGTTTACAAACTGCTTAATCCTTTCTGTAATTTCAGTTTTTGTCAATGCCCTTAGGCGTTCCGTGCCAAATTTTTCAACGGCAAAGCTAGCCATGGCACTACCAACAATAATGGCCGTTTTCATATTTTCGAAACTGATGTCTTTTGTTTTGGCAAGGTGCGCTATAAAGCCGCCTGCAAACGTATCGCCAGCACCTGTTGGATCAAATACTTCTTCCAAAGGCAATGCTGGGGCAGAAAACACTTTATTTTCGTGAAACAACAATGCGCCATGCTCCCCCTTTTTGATGATGATAAACTTTGGTCCCATTTCAGCAATTTTTTGTGCTGCACGTACCAAGGAATAATCGCCGCTTAATTGCCTAGCCTCGCTGTCATTTACCATCAGTACATCTACCATGCTTAGGGTTTTCTTCAAATCGTCAAGGGCAATGTCCATCCAAAAGTTCATGGTGTCCATTACTATCAACTTTGGCTTGCTTTTCAGTTGCTCTATCACGCTGCTTTGAACGGAAGGTGCTAGGTTGCCAAGCATCAAAAACTCGCAGTCTTGGTAGCTTTCTGGCACTACTGGCTTAAAGTCGCCAAGTACATTCAGTTCGGTTACCAAAGTATCACGGGTGTTCATATCCATGTGGTAGCGGCCGCTCCAAAAAAAAGTTTTTTCGTCTTTTTTTATCTGTACACCTTCTAGCACCACGTTCCGGGCAGTTAGTTTATCCAGTTCGCTCTGCGGGAAATCGCCACCCACTACCGAGATTTGTTTTACGCCAGTAAAATTGCTGGCACACCAAGCAATGAAAGTACCTGCGCCACCTATTATTTTGTCGCTTTTTCCAAAAGGCGTTTCAATTGCATCGAAAGCCATAGAACCCACTACTACTAAAGACATTTGTAACTTATTTTATAATTTGGCAGCGAAACTATGGTTTTTATGCTGTGTTTATAGCGATGAGGCGCATTGGATAAAAATTTTGCACTTTTATAGCTTGCCAAGCTAAGCAAAAACGTTAAAAATGGATTTTCCATTGTGTTATTAATTCAGTGCAAAATCCGGGTTTATTTACATAAATGGCCCCATAGTGTTTGGGGTTAAACAAGCAACCTATATGGGGGAAATTTTGGATACCCATGGGGGCATTTTTCCCCTATATAGGATTTTTATTTTGTGATAAATGCCTATACATGCTAGTTTTGTATTAAAGGAGCAACTAGTAGCATCCTGGCCTTGCCCCCGCATCGGATGTTAGTTGGCTTAAGAAAATGATAATTCACTATCAAAATCTTATAAGTTTCTTATCAATATACTATCATTTTCCTATAATGAAACTATCATTCCATTATCAATAAATTATCATAAAATTCACTTAAATTATCATAAAAAATGAGGCTTATAAAACATAAAACAATTGAAAACAATGAGTTACAAGCCAAAAGGAAGGCTCGAAAAAAAAATAAATCACAGAAAAAGAAGAATAAAATCCATTTCAAATGTTCGCTTAGTTCTTCTTATTCCCTCGTTTGTTCTTGCTCTTTCTCTTTGGAGAGGGTTGGGGTGAGGTCGGGTTGGGGCGAGGTTGAAGGGTTTATGCGGCTATTGCCATCAATTATATTTATTGCTGATAAATAAAACAGGGAAATAAAAGGCGAAGATTTGAAATGCCCCCTTTTAACCTTCGTGTTTCTTCGTGTATTTTGTGCCTTTGTGGCAAAAATGCATATTCATGATTGAATAGTAACGTAGGCGACTTTACAAAGCCATTAATGTTACCTACAATAAACTAAGGTTTTAAAGATGAACATTTTGGATATATAATTATCAATCAGCTGCTACTATTTAAAGGCGTAATATTGCACCCTAAAACAAAATTTATTTAAAACATTGCGGATTTGTCAAAAAGTATATTTTTGCTGCCGTAACAAAAAAATTATTACAATGTCAGACATCGCAACTAGAGTAAAAAAAATCATCGTAGACAAATTAGGTGTAGACGAAGCAGAGGTTACAAACGAAGCCTCTTTCACTAACGATCTTGGTGCAGACTCTTTAGATACCGTTGAATTAATCATGGAATTTGAAAAAGAATTCAACATTTCAATCCCTGATGAGCAAGCTGAAACCATCACAACAGTTGGTCAAGCAGTAGCTTACCTAGAAGAAAACGCTAAGTAGGATTTATCTACCGAAGCAATATTTTAATCCGCCAGTGCTGGGGCTTTTGCCATCATCGTGGCGGATTTTCACTTAAACAGGTTTTAACTGTTATGGAACTGAAGCGAGTTGTAGTTACAGGCATGGGCGCATTAACGCCCTTGGGCAATAATGTAGATGACTTTTGGGCAAACCTTGTTGATGGGGTATCGGGTGCTGGCATGATTACAAATTTTGACGCATCGAAATTTAAAACACGCTTTGCATGTGAGATAAAGGGTTTCGACCCCACTGCCCACATGAACACCAAGGAAGCCAGGAAACTGGACAGGTTTGCACAAATTGCCGTTGTGGCAAGCGACATGGCTGTAAAAGATGCCGGCATCAGCAGCGAAAATGTTGATGTGGACAGGGTAGGCGTAATATTTGCCAGTGGCATTGGTGGGCTAATTACCTTTCAGGAAGAAGTTGTCCATTTTGCAAATGGCGATGGCACACCTAGGTTCAACCCATTCTTTATACCCAAGATGATATTGGATATTGCGGCAGGGCATATATCTATGCGGCATGGTTTCCGTGGGCCTAACTATGCTGTGGTTAGTGCTTGCGCAAGCAGTACCAATGGCATTATATCGGCATTCGATACTATTAGGTTGGGGAAAGCTGATGTGGTACTTACCGGTGGATCTGAAGCAGTTATCAGCGCAGCGGGCATTGGTGGCTTTAACGCCATGAAAGCCATGAGCGAGCGCAACGACAACCCACAAATTGCCAGCAGGCCTTATGACAAAGACCGTGATGGTTTTGTAATGGGCGAAGCAGCAGGTGTAGTGGTACTGGAAGAATATGAACACGCCATAAAGCGTGGGGCAAAAATATACTGCGAAATTGCTGGTGGCGGTGCTACAGCCGATGCCTATCATTTAACTGCCCCACATCCAGAAGGGTTGGGCGCAAAAAATGTAATGATAGCTGCATTGAAAGATGCGGGTATGAGAGCAGAAGACATTGACTATATTAACACGCACGGAACTTCTACCCCAATGGGTGATGGTGCAGAAGTAAAAGCCATTACACAAGTATTTGGCCAACATGCTTATAAGCTTAATATCAGCAGCACTAAATCTATGACTGGCCATTGCCTTGGCGCAGCAGGCGTTATAGAAGCTATTGCATGCATCAATAGTGTGATTTATGACATTGTACCGCCGACCATCAACCACTTTACCGATGACCCTGCTTTAGACCCTAATTTAAACTTCACTTTCAATAAGGCAGAAAAGAAAGTGGTAAATGCGGCATTAAGCAATACATTTGGGTTTGGCGGGCACAATGCCTGTGTAATCGTGAAAAAATACATAGCCTAATAACGCTTGTGCAGATACTACAACAATTTTTTAATAAGGATAAAAACGCATCGGCTAAGTCATTCAAAAAGGGTATCCATAATGTTTTAGGCATAAAGCCAGATAATATTCATGTTTACACTGCTGCGCTTAGCCATAGGAGCGTAAAGGAATTGCCAGAGGAAAACAACGAGCGGCTTGAATATTTGGGCGATGCCATCCTCAGTGCTATTGTGGCCGATTACCTTTTTAAACGCTACCCCTACAAAGGCGAAGGCTTTTTGACTGAGATGCGCAGCAAAATGGTAAACCGCCAGCAGCTAAACGACATAGCCGTGAAAATGGGCATTAAAAAAATTGCCCTGTTTAATAAGCTAGACAGTGCCCTAAAAAACAGCAATATTTTTGGCAATACTTTGGAAGCTATTGTTGGTGCTGTTTACCTAGACAAGGGATATAGGAAAACCCAAACATGGGTGCTGAAACAAATCATCATCCCCCACATGTTTGTAGATGACCTGGAACTAATAGACATTAACTTGAAAAATAAACTAATAGGCTGGGCAAGCAAAAACAACCATAGCCTCACATTCGACCTGAATGAAGAAAAGTTAGAAGGAAGCCGCAGGGTATTTATTATCAATACAGTTTTAGACGGCGAAATACTTTCGCAAGGCAAGGGCTTCAATAAAAAAGATGCTAGCCAGGCAGCAGCCATTAGTGCAATAGAAAAGTTGGGGTTGTAGTAAATTTCTTTTTTGTTTATTTCTGCCCTTTCAGACCAAATTATTGGTTTAGACATTCCACTATTTCTTTGTTTGATTCATCGTGTGTAAGTGAATGGCCTTGTTGTATTTGCAAACGAGCCATATGAATAGCCTTTTTTTGCTCATCATTTACTTTATAGAAGCCTGTATCAACTGAACCCCATCCAATATTGAGTAGTCGTAATATCTCTTAAAAATATGGTCATCCTCGGTTTTATTGATTTGCTGGATTAGTTGTTCTTTTAATTCGATAGTTGAGATAACAAAACTTTAAAGCCAAATTAAGCAAAAACATTTGCATTTATTGCACCAATTTCTCAAAACAAACACTATTCTCCACCCCTATGTACTGGCCATAATTTGGGGTGATGCTATACCCATTTTTTAGGTAAAGGCTAATGGCTTCTGGTTGCCTTATCCCAGTTTCAAGCACGCATTTTGCATAACCTAATCCAGCAGCCCAGTTTTCCAAGGCAAGCAATAGCTGGGTAGCTATGCCTTTGCCCCTGTACCCAGGAGAAACATACATCCGTTTTACTTCCATTGAGGCAGGCTCAAATTCTTTAATGGCACCACAGCCTACGGGTTGCCCGTCTATATAAGCAACCACCACATGCTTTAACATGTCTATCTTATTGAACTGCTGGTAAAAAGCATGTTCGTTACCATCCCTGATGGCCAAGTCTGCATCAAGGAATTTCACCAAATAGATGAAATCTTTATTGGTAGAGTCTGTTTTTATAAAGGTAAGCATCGGTGACATTTATTAATATATTTACAAAAAAGCAAACTTGTCTCCATCAAACAAGCCTTTGTCGCTTAGTTTTAAGTGTGGGATTACTAGCAAGGCCATAAAACTCAACGTCATAAAAGGTGCAGCCAATGTACTGCCCAATGTTTCTTTTACAAACTTATCAATAGCAGTGTAGGTTTCGGCAACTTTGTAACCGTCATCAGCACTCATCAAGCCAGCTACAGGCAAGCCTAATACTAATTCCTTACTTGCATCTACGGCACTTACACCCCCTTTTTCTTTTATTACCATATTGATGGCTGCGGCAAGGCTTTCGTCATCTACACCTACGGCAACAATATTGTGGCTATCATGTGCCACGGAAGAAGCCAAAGCCCCTTTTTTTAAATTGAAATTCTTGATAAAAGCAGTTGCAATAGGGGCATTGTGGTATCGGTTCACCACTACCATTTTCAGTATGTCATCTTCCACATTACTTACCATCTTCCCATCTACAATAGTTGGGGCAAGCAATAATTTATTGGTAATCAATTGCCCTTCTAAAGCTTCTATCACAGGTATTTTACCATCTTCCGATGGGTATGCTTCAACAGCCAATGCCAATTGGTCAGCAGTTATCAAGTCGCACTCAAACTTGTTAATAGGGGTGCATGGCAGTGTCGTAATAAATGATTTGCCATCGGCGGCTACCAACTCGCCATTAATATATGTTTTGCTGATATTGAAATTGACCAAATCGTCCGCAACAATGAAGTCTGCATAATCACCTTCCTTCAATAAACCCACGTCTAGTTTATAATGCTCAACAGGGTTTATGCAGGCTGCTTGCAATACTTTAAACACATCTATCCCTTTGGCGACAGCCCTGGCGCAAATTTGATTTAGGTGGCCTTCTACCAAACTATCAGGGTGCTTGTCATCGCTGCAAAACATCATGTTATCTGAATAATCGTGCATCAAACCAATCAATGCTTCAAAATTTTTGGCGGCACTACCTTCCCTGATTAATATTTTCATGCCATAGCCTAGTTTGTCCAATGCTTCCTCTGCCGTAAAGCACTCATGGTCGGTAGAAATACCCGCATCAATATATTGCTTGGCTGTTTCGCCCATTAAACCCGGGGCATGGCCATCCACGGGTTTGCCTAGTTCATGCGCAGCGGCAATTTTCTTCATCACTTCCTCATCCTTAAATAATACCCCTGGGAAATTCATCATTTCACTCAGGTATTTTATTTCTGGTTTTCCCAGCAATTGGCGGACTTGTGCACTATCCAACGCAGCACCTGCCGTTTCAAATATGGTGGCTGGCACACAGCTAGGCGCACCAAAATTGAACTTGAAATTTACCTGTTTGCCATTCTCAATCATAAACTCAACGCCTTCCATGCCACATACATTGGCTATCTCGTGCGGGTCGCTGATAGTACCAACTGTGCCATGTACCACCGCAATCTTGGCAAATTCTGTAGGCACCAACATACTGCTTTCAATATGCACATGGCTATCAATAAAGCCAGGGAGGATGAAACCGTTCACAGTTACCCGTTCACCGTTGACCGATGGGGTTTCACTGTCAACTGTCAACGGTAAACGGTTAACCGATGTTATCTTGCCATCTGTAACCACTACCTCCGCAGGGTAAATTTCTTTTTTAGGTATGTCAACCAAATTTCCTGTGATACTGAATGAATGCGTGGGCATTTTATTTGTCTTTTTAAATGAGTCTATTTTTTTGTCTGAACCGTGATTTTTGGGGATTATTGGGATTAAAGGGATAAGCGAAGGCATTAAATCCTGTTAATCACCTAAATCCTATAAATCCTGGTTCAGACATTCTTAACCTATAAATTCTCGTTCAGACATCCTAATAATCCAGGTTCAGACGAGAATCCATTACTTTTATACTAAAATACGATTGCTACATGAAACGGATATACCTTTTATTGCCTGCTCTATTTATCATAGCTGTTAATGGCTTTACACAAACTAAAAACATCGGCAATACCACAATTGTTGCACTTGGCAACAGCAAATGTAGCTTTCAGCAAGTAACACCAAACATTATAAAAATAACCTTTCAGCCAAAAGGCTATACCACCAATGAAAACCTAAGCGATGCAGTAATACTGAAACCTTCTGCGAAAGTGATGCCTAATATAGAAAAAAAAGGCGAGACCATAGTGATTGCCCATAAATTATGGTTGAAAGGCACACACAACACCGGCGACTACCGTGGTTTCCGTTTTGCCTTAACCAAAGACGAACAAATTTTTGGAGGGGGCGAAAGGGCTTTGCCACTAAACAGGCGTGGCTACAGGCTTGACTTATACAATGCCCCATGGTATGGCTATGGCGAGGGTGCAGACCATTTGAATTACAGTGTACCCTTCTTCACTTCATCCAAAGGCTACGCTTTGTTTTTCGACAACCCTTCTAGAAGCTATGTGGATATAGGCAAAACAGAAAGCAGCATTTTTGAATATGGCGCCAAAAGCGGGGCATTGGCTGTGTACCTTATAGTGGGGAGTAATTACAAAGAAATACTGCAAAGCTATTATAGCCTTACAGGCACGCAACCCTTACCCCCAAGATGGGCATTGGGCAACCTGATGAGCCGTTTTGGCTATACCAGCGAAGCACAGGTGGAGGATATTTATGGCAAAATGAAAGCCGATAATATACCCGTAGATGCAGTGATATTTGACCTATTCTGGTTTGGCGACAGCATCAAGAACAGCATGGGCAACCTAGACTGGGTAAAAAAAACCAAATGGCCAGACCCCAAAAGCATGATAGCCAATTTCAGGAAAAACAATGTAAATACTATATTGGTAACTGAGCCTTTTGTAGTAAAAAACACATTGGCCTACAATAGTGCACAGCCTTTTCTGGCTACGGATAGTTTGGGTAAGCCTTATCAAATTCCCGATTTCTATTTTGGCAATGCAGGCCTAATAGATATTTTTAGGAAAGATGCCAAAGATTGGTTTTGGCAATACTATAAAAAGCAAATGGACATGGGCGTTGAAGCATGGTGGGGCGATTTAGGCGAACCCGAAATGCACCCAACGAAAATGTTCCATAACCTCAAAGACAAAGGCTTTTTACGCTTGTTTAGCGCAGATGAAGTACACAATATATATGGCCACAACTGGACAAAGATGCTGTTTGACAAATACGCCACCGACTTCCCCAATAAGCGTTTATTCAGCCTGAACCGTAGCGGCTTTGCCGGCACGCAGCGGTATAGCATATTCCCATGGACGGGCGATGTAAGCCGTAGTTGGGGTGGATTGAAAGCCCAGTTGCCCGTTTTGCTAGGCATGAGCATGAGCGGCGTGCCTTATGTACACAGCGATGCAGGTGGCTTTGCGGGTGGAGAGGGAGATAATGAACTATACATCCGTTGGTTGCAGATGGCGGCTTTCACCCCCATTTTCCGGCCGCATGGCACGGCTTTGTACGAAATAGAAAAAGCGGCTTTTAGCTTCCCAAGCGAGGCAGCCTTAATTGCAGAACCATACAAAACAATAGCCAAAAGCGTCATCAACCAACGTTACCGCTTCCTAGCCTACAACTATACATTGGCATACCAGCAAGCGATAAACAAACAACCGTTGATGCGGCCATTGTATTACGAAAACCCAACTGACACGGCAGCCTACAATGCCAACGACGAATATTATTGGGGCGAGAACATGATAGTAGCACCAGTGCTTGGAAAAAATGATACTACCCGTAGCGTGTATTTGCCGCATGGCATTTGGTACAACTACCAAACCAACGAGATAGTGGAGGGTAAAAACCGCTTTAGCCAGTCAGTATCATTAGATGCTATTCCTATATATGTAAAGGCTGGCACCCTGTTGCCACAATATGCAGATTCTATTTTTAGCAATACGGTAGATATAGAAAAAGACAAACTCACCATCAATTACTACCCCTCTACTACGGCATCTGCTTATAGCTTGTATATGGATGATGGCACAAGTAAAAATAAAAACGCCATTGCCACCGAGCAGTATGAATTAATTAATTTTACTGCCAAAACTCTCGCTGGCAAAGGCTATTCATTCACCATACATTCCAACAATGGAACTTATATTGGCAAGCCTGCCAAGCAGACCATTACCTTATCTATACAACAAGCAATGCCTTGCAAAACGGTATTAGTAAACGGTATTGCCCAACAGCTTCCGCCTTTGACGGCCAACAATACATTAAGCTTTCCCGTGGAATTTGTGGGCAAGGATTTGAAGGTGGAAGTGAGGATGTAGAGGGAAGCAAACTACTTGCCCCTTCCTACAATATCTCCTTCAAACTTTCTTCCGTAGCTGCAATGGTCTTGTTCAAATCTTCATAGCTAAGTGCATTGTTTAAGAACCAGCTTTCAAAAGCACTTGGCGGCAGGTAAATGCCACGGTTAAGCATTGCATGAAAATATTTCTTAAACAGATTGTTATTAGCTGCTGCAGCACTGGCAAAATCAGTAACCGGATGCTCACTAAAATGCACGCTAATCATAGAACCTAGATGGTTAATGACATAAGGCGTGCCCGATGCTTTTAAAACCCTCTCCAAGCCTTCTTTTAGGTACAAAGTCTTGGCATCTAGCTCTGCTAATATTTCAGGCTGTTCTTTTAGGATAGTGAGAAGTGTATATCCAGCAATCATAGCAATTGGGTTGCCGCTAAGCGTACCAGCCTGATACACATTGCCCAATGGAGATACCATTTCCATGATATGCCTTTTGCCGCCAAAAGCACCTACAGGCATACCTGCGCCAATTACTTTGCCATAGGTAACCAAATCAGCATCTATGCCTAATTTCTCTTGTACACCACCTAAAGCCAAGCGGAAGCCTGTCATTACCTCATCAAAAATCAAAACGATATTATGGTCGTCGCAAATTTTGCGTAAGCCTTTTAGGAAACCTTCTTTGGGTAAAATGCAGCCCATATTACCGGCAACCGCTTCTATAATAATGGCGGCAATTTCATTGGGGTTCTCGCTTACCAAACGTTCTACAGCCTCCAAGTCGTTATAGGCACAGGTAAGTGTATCGTTCGATACACCGGCAGTTACGCCCGGCACCGTTTGTATATTGAAAGTAGCTACGCCACTACCTGCTTTTACCAAAAAGCTATCCGCATGACCATGATAGCAACCCTCGAACTTGATGATTTTATTACGACCTGTATAGCCCCTTGCTACCCTTACGGCACTCATACAAGCTTCGGTACCGCTACTTACCATGCGTATCAAATCCACATTAGGAGCCATGCTCCTAATCAGTTCCGCCATTTTAATTTCCAACTCTGTGGGCGCACCGTAAGAGGTAGAAAACACCGCCTGTTCCTGTATGGCTTTTACCACAGGTTCATAGGCATGACCTAAAATCATAGGCCCCCAAGAAGCGATATAGTCTATGTATTTGTTGCCATCTACATCGTATAAATAAGCCCCTTTGGCATGTTTAATAAACAAGGGTGTACCACCTACACTCTTAAAAGCCCGTACAGGCGAGTTAACCCCACCCGGTATTGACAACTGCGCACGGGAAAACAAAGACTTGCTATTACTAATATCCATTATAGAAATTTTGAGGTACAAATATCGCCACAAAGGCACGAAAGCACAAAGTAACACAAAGAGGAAAAAAAATGTTGCCTATTTGCTGATTGGGTGCAAAATTTTTTTTAACTGTTTTTATTAAAAAATCAACCCAGCCCAACCTCACCACTCCCGAAAGACGGGACAAGTTACCCAAAGGAAAAGGTAACAGGAACAGGGTAAGGGGAAAATATTTGCATATTTTTAATAATATATTTTTTATCTCGCTTTTTATTAAAATAGTTTCAGTTTTGCCATTTTTGTGGGGTTTTTACGCTGTTTCTTTTTTCAAAAATCGTTGCCACCCTTGTAAGCCATTGATTATCAACAATAACATCAAATTTTTGTGCGTGATTTGTGCTTATTTTTTGAGTAATTTGTGCGTATTTTATGCGTGATTTATGCTCATTTTGTGCTTGATTTGTGCGTATTTTACATCCATAAACGCAACACCAAATTTTGGCACTAAAACTATTTTAATATTAGTAAAAAAAGAGCTACGATTAAGATGCCAAGACACTAGTTTTGTAATTAGTTTGTATCAGGTGCATTTCTAAACAAAGATAAGGTTTTTAAAGATTGGGGGAGGTATCAGGACAAAGCGAAAAAGTTTTATGCACCCGCGTATACCTACACTTGTAGGGATTAAAAATCCCATTTATCTGTTCAGGCAAGATGCGCTATGCTAACATCATGCTCAGCTGAAAAAGAATGGTTACTACTTAAGTCTTTTTCACCACATAGGCACATAGCCACATAGTTTTAAGCGAAAAAAAGAGAGAAAACATAGGAGTCGCTATCTTTTCCTTTTAATTAAACCATGTGGTGAGTAATGACAAGAAAATTAATCCTTAAAAAATGTTTTGTGTAGCAAGATTATGGTTAATTTGCTTCTGTTAATTAACCATCAAAACATCTATTATGCCACTACCCTACTGCAGCAAATAACCAAACCCTATAAAGAAAGATTGTAGGACTTTTATAAACAAGCAAACCCTATACAACCCGAAAAGGGGAAATAGGCTAACAAAAATTTAAACTAAATGAAAAAAACAATTTACACAACCCTCCTTTGCCTTGTAGCATGTATAAGCACCACCCAATTAAATGCACAATGCTGGAAAGCAATTGCCAGTTCCCCAGTAGCCAATCACACCGTTGCCATTGCTGCCAATGGCAGTTTATGGGCTTGGGGGTATAATGCTTTGGGGCAATTAGGTATTGGAAATACGACCAGTCAAAATAGCCCTGTGCAAATAGGCAGTGATACCAACTGGCAATCGGTTGCTTGTGGTGGTTATCATACCATTGCCCTTAAAACCGATGGCAGTTTATGGGCTTGGGGATATAATAATAGTGGGGAATTAGGTGTTGGAAATATGACCGACCAAAACAGCCCTGTGCAAATAGGCAGTGCTATCAATTGGAAGTCGGTGATTTGTGGGACATATCATACCATTGCCCTAAAAACCGATGGCAGTTTATGGGCTTGGGGACGTAATGCTTATGGAGAATTAGGTAATGGAAATACTTCTGTCCAATACAGCCCTGTGCAAATAGGCAGTGCTACCAACTGGCAATCGGTGGCTTGTGGGGATCAGTATACCATTGCCCTTAAAACCGATGGCAGTTTATGGGCTTGGGGAAATAATACTAATGGAGAATTAGGTATTGGGAATACGAGCAGCCAAAACAGCCCTCTACAAATAGGCAATGCTACCAATTGGCAATTCGTGGCTTGTGGGTATAATCATACCATTGCCCTTAAAACCGATGGCAGTTTATGGGCTTGGGGATATAATGTTTCTGGGCAATTAGGTAATAGAAATATGACCGACCAAAACAGCCCTGTGCAAATAGGTAGTGCTACCAACTGGCAATCGGTGGCTGGCGGGACATATCATACCATCGCCCTAAAAACCGATGGCAGTTTATGGGCTTGGGGATATAATGGTTTTGGGCAATTAGGCAATGGAAATACTATCGGCCAAAACATCCCTATGCAAATAGGCGGTGATACCGACTGGCAATCGGTGGCTGGTGGGGATAATTGTACTATTGCCCAAAAAACTGATAGCAGTTTATGGGCTTGGGGATGGAATGGTTATGGGCAATTAGGTATTGGAAATAATAAACAGCAAAACAGTCCGGTAGGGGTTGCTTGCCCAAGTGTATTGCCACTTAGCTTGGTTTCTTTTACAGCCAATAAAGAAAGTAACCAGGTGTTTGTAAACTGGCAAACCGCAAACGAGGTAAATGTTTCGCATATTACTATTCAACGTAGTGCCAATGGTACTGCATTTATAAATATAGGCACCGTAAAAACCACGGGTGCGGGAAGTTATCGTTTTGCAGATGATTATTTGCCTGATGCGAGTATGGTGTATTACCGTTTGGAAATAGTAGACAAAGATGGATTGTATACTTACAGCAAAACCATAGCTATCTCCATTGCAAATACGCACTTATCTCTTTACCCAAACCCTGCAAAAGACATCGTAACCATACAAGGTACGCAAGTAAACGAGGTTTTGCTGCAGGATGTGTTGGGCAAAACCCTACTTACAAAAAAACTAGGTAATGCCAGCAACCCAACCATCAATATCAGTGAGTTGCCAATAGGTATTTACTACATAAGGGTGGGTACTGCATCAGGAGCAACCACTACATTGAAGTTTGTAAAACAATAAATGAATTGAATAATGCAATAAAAGAATTGAAAGGTGCGTGCCTGTGGTATGTACCCTTCGCTTCGTTCTTCCTGCTGGACATAAACGGCAACTTCCCGAAAGTTTAG
>NZ_JBKHKJ010000046.1:0-21255 GCF_046546515.1 Parasediminibacterium schistidii
GTTGCACTAATTTCATTTTATATTGTTTCCAGTTTCTCCCTTGTCAAATCGCCGATGGTATCACCAGTGTTTAAAGTAGTGGCAGGCTCAAACAACATCACCGCTACCTCCTGCTCTGCCACAGGCTTATGTTCTATGCCTTTGGGAACTATTAAAAATTCATTTTCATTTATTGTTACCACTTTATCCCTGAAGTGCATTTGCAAAACACCTGATACAACATAAAAAAGCTCATCTTCCAAGTCATGCTTATGCCACACAAACTCACCTAGTAACCTTACCAGTTTCACATGTTGACCGTTCAATTCACCAACTGTTCTTGGGTTCCAATAGTCGCTGAACAAGGAGAGTTTTTGCTCAATATTTACTTTGTCCATAATTGCTTTAAAAGATTTATGCTATTTAAGCCATTAAATAAGATTCACTTGCCTAACAAATCATTTTTTCCAGAATTTAAAATCGTCCCAATAAATTTTCATTTCCCCACCCTGCTCGTTCATGTAGTCCACCAATTTGCCTGAAGTGTAAAATTTAAGCGGGTTGTATTCCGACACCCCGTCTGGATTTGGGTTATTAGGGTGATGGGTATAATCGGTAATGTTGAAAAGCACATTTTTTTTGCCATCAACAGTTGCCGCAAGGTAAAAGCGGCCATTGTTGATATTGCCTTCTTTAAAATAAATATCCAATGTCATCCATTTGCCAATAGGCAAATCAAAATCATCGGCTTCATGTTCCCAATACTTGCTGAATTTATGTGTCTCGTAAGAGTAGGTCTGCGCTTCTACCCTAAACACTAATTTAGACCCTTCTATACCCATATCCTTCTTCTTCAAACCCATGCTGATACGAAAAGGGTATTTTGATTTGCCTGTCCACTGCTCATCATTCCAAATCTCATCTAAAGTGAGCCAATCCCCTTCGCCTGGCCTTGTTCCAGCCACTAGTTTATTAAAATCATTGGGAAGCAATAACCTTTCAGACTGAAAAAACTCTTTCAAATCCTTATTGCTATATAAATCAGCCTGCACCCTTCCCTTTATTTCGCCGCTAGGCAGGAAAACATTTGGTTTTGCAATATGGAACATCAGCACATTGTTAGTGGCATCAAGCGGGTCTTTCACAATTTTTGCTTCACGCAGGGCACGGGTTCCACCTTCGTAATATATACGAAACTCGCCCAAGCCATTTTTATTATGTATATCGGGTTCCCAGTCATTAGGTGGCTGCACCGTATGGACTACCCCTTTTATCCAATCCATCTGTGGAGTATGAGTATACAGTTCTGTTCCCAGTTCAAAACCAGAGTTAAAAACCAACGGCAATACGCGCTTAAAGCTATCCAAATCAATAGCGTCGCTCTTGGCAGCATCATATACCTTATGGCTGCAATGGGTGAAAAAAAGAGGCACCATTACTATAGAAGTAAACAATAGCCTTTTTGATTTTTTTTTTGCCATTTTGTTATATTTATATTTTACTTTATAGGTATAATTTTGGTTAATCTGCAACAAAGGCACAAGGTTTTAAGGGTAAAGATGGAAGATAAATTAAGTTACCAATAACATTTAACCTTCGTGTTTATTCGTGTTTTTGTGGCTTTGTGGCTAAAAAAAATGTTCGATATGGTGAGTAGTACTAGATTTTTGACTTTCTTTTATTTTTAATTTTTTGATAACGCAGCAGTGCTTCCAAGAAATAATAATCCGCATACACAAGCGGTGTATTTATTTCTGAATGTTCGGGATAGTTACCTACGCACTGGGTTAATATAAAATGATTGTTGCTACCCACTTTTGCTAAGTAAGGTTCATTAGTCAAGCTCACCAGCATTTTTTCGGCCGCATCAAAGTATTTATTGCCATCCTTGCCAAGATAAGTGGACAATTCTATCAGGCCAGAAGCAGCCACGGCAGCAGCAGAAGCATCACGAGGAGCATTGGGAATGCCTGGCGCATTAAAATCCCAATAAGGTACTTTGTCTTTAGGTAAATTGGGATGGTTCAGGTAAAAATCTGCTATTGACCTTGCTTTTTGGAGGTATTCGGTCTTTTTGGTTTCCCGGTACATCACCGTAAAACCATACAAACCCCAAGTTTGCCCCCTTGCCCATGCAGATGAATCATTGGTGCCTTGATGTGTTTTTTTGGCTATGGCATTGCCCACCGAGTCGTAGCAAACAACATGGTAACTGCTATTGTCTTTCCTAAAATGGTTTTTAAGTGTTTTGTCGGCATGGGAGATACAGATATTGTAATATGTTTTGTTGCCACTAGCTTTTGCTGCCCAAAGCAGAAACTCCAAGTTCATCATATTGTCTATGATAACTGGATAATTATATATTTTCTGAAAACTATTCCAAGACTTGATCAGTCCTACTTTAGGGTCATAGCGGCTAGCAAGCGACTTTGCCCCCGTAAGCATAATATTTTTGTACGCCTCGTTTTTGGTAAGCCTATACCCATTGCCAAAAGAGCAGTATAGCTTGAAACCTAAATCGTGGTCGGAAGAGTTGTATTGCTCATTTTCCAAAGCCATTGTCCATTTATTGGCCTCATTTCCCCAAGTAGTATCTTTTGTAAATTCATACAAATACCACAAAGAACCAGGAAAAAAGCCGCTGCACCACCATTTTGGTGGCATATCCCTCGGTGTGCCGTCTGCATTGCTTGATTGTGGGAATTTGGTTAAATCAGGATGCGACTTTAGCATACCCAAATATTGGATTTCCGCCTGTTTAAAAGCTTTTTGTAGGTTGACGCTTTCTTGGGCTTTCACTGAAATAGTCATCAATAAAAGCAAACAAACGGATATACTAATAATTTTTTTGATCATACTTACTATTTATTTTTAAAAAAAGCCCTACATAAAAATGTAAGGCGTCCTAACGATTGCTTGTTGTATACTATGAAAAAATTGTTACTTATTTATCTTTAAAACCCATGATTTTGGGGCTTGAGGTTGGGGTTCAAATCAATTTCTATTAGGGGTATAGGATAGTATTTGTAATCATCATTTGCGTTCGTTTTGCCAGCAGCTATCATGGTGCTTACAAACCTGCCAAGCCTAATTAAATCATCCCTACGTTGACCTTCAAATGCCAATTCCCATCCACGTTCGTTTGAAATTGCTGTTTCAAAATCTACTACATTATCTATAAATGGCAAATTCTGTAGGCCTGCACGCCTGCGTACACTATCTATTCCAGCATATTTATTTGGGTCAAAGGGGTTAATCCTATTTAGTGCTTCTGATTGCATCAGCAATATGTCTGCTAACCTTAGTACAATATAATTTGTCCTGTCGTTTGAAGTCGTTAAAGTAATAATGTCTTTCCATTTTCCACAAAATGGCAGGCCAGTAGGTGTACTTACATAGTTATATTTTTTTCCATTTAGATCCACGCCTTTGTCAAAAAAAGTATTATTCCTACGTATGGTATCGTCGGCGGCAAAACTGTTGTAAAAAGTTCTTTCTGCTTGCAAACTACCAAAAGAACGCGCTCCATAAATTTGAGGCGGTGCAAGAAAGGCAACTTTTGTACTAGTTATATTTGGCGACGCACCAAATTGAATAGAAAAGATATGCTCCTTACCATTTTTCTTATCTACGTCAAAAACATCTTTAAATGCTGGCAACAATGCATAATTGGGGTTACTAATTACCTTTTGGCACTCTAATGCTGCATTTTGAAAATCGGCAGTTTCTGCAAAAGGCAAGTAAGCCCTTGTTAAATATACTTTGGCTAGCAAGGCAGAAGCTGCACCATTGCTAGGCAGCCCTTTGTAGGTAGCAGGTATTTGATCTTCAGATGGCAAGTCTAACTCTCCATCTAGCAAATCATTTACTATTTGCTGGTACACTTGTTGCTGGGATGTCCTGCTCGGCTTAAATGCGAGTATAGAATCTGTGATAGGAATATATTTTGTAATCAATGGCACATCACCAAAAAACTTAGTAAGCTGAAAATACATCAGTGCACGGATAAATTTTGCTTCGGCAATATACGGAGCTTTTAAATTATCGCTAATGGGTACACCCGGTGCAAGGGACAGAATATTGTTGGCTCTGCCAATATTTACATAACTCCTTTGCCACCATTTGAGTATTTCTGAATTGCCAGTGGTAACGTATAAACCTTCTATTTCATAACGAGCCCCAGTGAAACCTGGTTGATAACCCGTAGGAATAGCTTGGTCGCTTTCCATATCCTCCAATAAAAAGTGTGTAAACCCATAAAAATCGTTATTGTCCATTAAATCATAAAGACCATTGCACAATGCCCTTAAATCGCCCGCAGTTTTTGGGAAGTTGGTTGCAGGTATTTGACTATAAAGCTGTTCATTCAAATTTTTTTTGCAACTGCTCGCTACTACTATTACTGCCAGTAGTATTATTAACATATTTTTATTCATATCAATCGTATAGTTATAAAAGTTTTTTTAATAATTATAATCCAATTTTTACACCTACTATAATTGATTTAGTAGTTGGATAAGCCCCATAATCGATGCCTTGTGCAAAAGGATTGTTGTTATAAGAACCCACTTCTGGGTCGTATCCAGAGTATTTAGTAACTGTCAACAAGTTTGTACCTGTAACGTACACCCTAAGTGATTTTATGCCTGCACGTTGTATAAAACCCGTTTTTGGAGGTACATTGTAATTTAAGGTAATAGATTTTAGCCTTAAATAACTTGCATCTTCCAATATGGTCTGATCTAGTAATCGGCTACCTTCCCCTAACTGTCCACCTTTTGTTAAAGTGTTGCTTGTGCCAGGACCAGTCCATCTATTTTCTACATCCCTCAATTTATTAGAACTGAAATTTAACAATGTATATCCTTTATTCATATTCAGTACCCTATTCCCCTGTTGACCCTGAAAAAAAACAGTCAAATCAAATCCTTTATAACTAAAGTTATTAATAAATCCATATGTAAATTTCGGGTTGGCATTCCCAATTACTTCCCTATCATCTGCATTGATAATACCATCACCATTTTTATCAACATATTTTACCCTGCCAGGAGATTGAAGCTTCTTGTATTCAGTAGTAAAATTACTCTTGTCAATTTCATCTTGGGTTTGCCAAATACCATCCGCTTGAAATCCAAGAAAAGTACCAATGGGCAAGCCTGGTTGTATTAGTATGATATTTGGATAAGTAAGCAATCCCCCTGCTGCTTGAAGACCTAGTTGTTGTCCATAAGGAAAAGTGGATTGGGTACCAAGACTCAACACATTATTCTTATTTTGGGCAAAAGTGATAGTTGTATTCCACTTATATTTATTGCCATCCAATTGCCTAGTATTCAATGCCAACTCGAATCCTTTGTTTTCTATACTTCCAACATTTGCTTGAACGCCAGTAAACCCACTAGTAACGGGAACTGGAACTTTCCACAATAACTTATTGGTTGTTTTAATATAATAATCAGCCGTAAGTGATATTTTGTTATTAAGTATAGAAATATCCGTTCCTGTATTAAAAGAACCCGTTTGTTCCCATTGCAAACTAGGGTTTGCAGGCGTATTTGCTGATAAAGCTACTTGGTTATAACTCCCGCCAAATGTACTCTTGCCAGAAGAACCACTTGCGTCACCCGTTGGGCCTGTTGATGCTAGTTGAAAAATAAACGGTGATAGGTAAGGGTTAATTTCCTGATTGCCCGTAATGCCATAACCTGCCCTTACTTTGAAACTGTTTACTATCTTTAATTTCTTTATAAACCTTTCTTCTTCTAGGTTGTAAGCCACCGCAGTAGAAGGGAAATAACCATACTTATGGTTCTCACCGAATTTACTGGATCCATCAGCCCGAAGGGAAGCGGTAATATTCAATTTGCCGATTAACTTCACGTTCACCCTTCCATAAAAAGACTGCAACTGGTTTTTGCTAGCACCAGAAGTGTTTGTCTGTGAAGTGCCAGCACCTAATGAATTATAAGTAAATTCATTAGTGAAGAATTGTGTAGCATTGGCAGAGGCCTGATCAACTTTAAACATTTGAAAGGAAGTACCTAACAGCGCATTGATAGCCGTTTTGCTATTAAAGTTTTTTGTGTATGTTAGGTAATCCTCATTTATCCAATCGTATCGTAAAGTGGTGCTTTTAGTTGCAGCACCGCCAATAAATTGTTGTTCATACAAATCACTTGGGGTGTACGCATTCCGCCAAGCACTACTGTACTGCCCGCCAAGCAATACTTTTGCTTTCAACCCGGGAATAATTTCATATTCCAATGAGGTATTTAACTGGCCCCTTAGTACATTGTTGTCATCTATGTTTTTTAACGCATAAGCTACGGGGTTACCTACCACATCAATCCCAGTAGCATTTCCAACATCAGCTACATTGTAATTTTTGAGTATCAAATTCCCTAAGGAATCATAAATAGGTGAGCAAGGGTTCATCCGTAGCATGTTCAATACCACTCCCCCAGAAGTACCACCTGCCGTATTTACTAATGTACGGTTATTAAAAGTCTTTGCAAGCGTAGTTATCAAATTGAATTTTAGTTTCTTATTTAATGTTTTATCAAAATTGATCCTAAATGTACCTCTTTCAAAACCCGTATTTAAAACAATTCCCTCCTGCTTTAAATAACCAGCACTAATAAGGTATTTGGTTTTGTCATCACCACCACTCATGCTGATATTTGCACTTGTTACTTGTGCTGACTTAAACAATGCATCCTGCCAATCAGTGCTATGTGTTGAGTAATATTTTAACCTATCTTCCGTAGCAAATGGTGCTCCAGTACTTATTTGGTTGCGGTAGGTGGCATATTCCACTGCGTTCATCAAGTCTAATTTCTTTCTTAAAGCAGAACTACCAGTATAAACATCCACATCCACATTAAACCTGCCAGACTTACCTTTTTTTGTGGTAATGAGAATAACACCGTTAGCACCCCTAGAACCATAGATAGCAGTGGCAGATGCATCTTTTAATACATCAATCGATTCTATATCGTTAGGATTAATCGTTGTAAGGTCATCATTGCTAGGATAGCCATCAACTACAAAAAGGGGTTCGCTAGAAGTGCCTAAAGAACCAACGCCCCTAATCCTTATAGATGGCGAAGAACCAGGCGTAGCATCGCCGGTAGTCATTTGCAAACCTGCCACCCGGCCTTGCAGGGCTTGCTGTATATTGTTTAATTGCTGCCCTTCTAGCTCTGCCGCTTTAATAGAAGCAATAGCACCAGTAACATCTTTTCTCTTTGCTGTGCCATAGCCAATAACAACTACACTGTCTAATGCTCTAGCTGTAGATTTTAATGTAATGCTTACTTCCTTTTTGTCACCAATGATAGCCAATTGGTCGCTAAAGCCTATATAGCTGAATACAAGTGTAGACTTGGTGTTTCTTACTTTTAATTTATAGTTGCCTTTACTATCGGTTTGTGTTGCGTTTGTGGTACCACGCTCTGTAACAGTTACGCCTGCTAAAGGATTATTTCTATCGTCTTTTACAGTTCCTATAACTATTAAGTCCGGCAGTGGGATTGTTTTAGGGCTCTCTTTTTTTTCTGGCAAAGCAGGAGGAGGCACCATTTTTTTTAAAACAATAACACTATTATCCACTAAGTGGTAATTTATGTCTGTGCCTTCCAATATTTTAAACAGGCATGCAGGCAGGTATTCATCTACCATGTAAAAATCTACCCTTCTTGCCGTGTCCAACTCCGCCTCTATATAAGCAAACCGGAAAGGTGTTTGCTTTTCAATATCGGAAATGACATTTTTCAGGGTCGATTTTTTTGATACAATAGTAACTTTAGTGTTTTCAAATACTTGTGATTTGGAAGGTGATGCAAACAACAACTGCCCACTACAGGCAACCACTGCAATTGTGAGGAAACTCAATCTCATAAAGGGCAACAATTTTAATGACACAACCGTTTTTAATGGCAAGCAGCAACGCAGAGCCATGGCAAGAAATTCCATACTTTTACAAAGTTTTTTTGTGATTCGCAATCATTTATTAAACACAGGCCACACCTAATTCGCAGTTAGGGTGGCTATTTTTTTGACCTATACCTTATTTACATCCGCTACCGCTAATCCATACGATATTGTTTTCGATACGATAAGTGGTTTTTGTAAGTTCAGTAATAATTTTTAATATTTTCTCAAGATTGTCATTTTTAAATTTTCCAGAGAACTTACAATTTTTTAAAGAAGGGTTCTTCAATTTAAGTTTAACGCCAAAAGAATTGTTCAATATTATATTAGCCTCATCAAATGTAGTATTGTCAAACACAAGCTCTTCTTTTTTCCATTCCAATATCTTCTTTACATCCACTTTTACAGGTGCAATATGGGTAGCAATACTATCAACAATTTTCACTTGCTCGCCAGGAAGGATATAAGAAACCAATTTTTTCCCATCCTGTTTTTCCACTTTTACCTTCCCCCTAGTAACGGTTACTAAAATTTGTTTGTCCTCGCTATAGGCTTTTATGTTAAAAGCAGTACCAAGTACTTGTGTATAATATTTGCCAGTATGCACAATAAATGGTTTTTTATTGTCATGCTTAATATCAAAAAATGCTTCGCCTGTTAAATAAACCTCCCTGGTATTACCATCGAACGCAGCTGGGTAATCTAATTTAGAGTCATGGTTAAGCGTTACAACACTCCCATCGGGCAAATTGATTACCTGATGCGCAATCTTATTTTTAATTGGAAGTATGTCAACCTTCGCAATTGTTTTATTATCCGAACCTCGGGTTGGCAACAAAAGATAAGTGGTGGCAATGGCAGATAACAGAACAGCAGCAACAGCCAAAGGCCGCCACAACCTCAAAACAGGAGCCCTGCTCACCTTGCCAAAATCAATTTCATTTTCGGCTATCCTGTTTTTTATGGTGGCATATACATTGTCCCAATCATTGCCTTTGGTTGCATCAGATTCATATTTCCACATTTCTTCCAATTCGGCTTCTACCAAATCATTTTCAGACAAATCGGATAGGAGCAGCCAAAACTCGTTGAGTTCCTCTTTCGAGATGGAACTCTCCAAATATTTTTTCAATAATAATTGTAATCGCAGGGGGTTATGTGACATATAACTATTTGTGTCTGCAATATAGACGAAGAAATAAAGTGGGAGTACTATTAATGAGAGAATTTTTTTTTGGTAACACGCATCCTCCCTACTAAATGTTACTACTCGCCATATAGTAATGGTTTCAAAATAACTTTCCACAATGCTAGTAATATATTGTTCACGGCTAAAGCCTGATATGTCCTCATCTACCTAAATGCCCTATTATTCTTTTCAAATCTATATGCCTATTGAGCATAAGTGGTGATTTTTTTGGCAAATGTGGAAAAACCTGAGTAACGGATGCTAAAGTGATTGGTACCAAATAATGAACGCAGCTCATTATTTCATATAATATTATTTATACATAAATTATATTTATCCCTAAATCTGCAAAAAAATAATTACATAACAAATGGATAGAACTTTTCACATAAAATATTATTCATTTTTTTCTTTTTAGCCCAAACCTTTTGCTGCAAAGGCTTCCAGCACTTTGTAAACACCCTGTGAAAAACATTAGCCAAATATTGTTGAAGGGGTTTGTATTATTGTGTTCCCCAGCAGGATAGTACCCCATATACTGCTCGAAGGGTTACAAAAACACCATGTTGAAAATCAAGGTGTTAGGATAGATGGGGTTTTTTAAAAAAGCAGCAACTGGTTAAATTTATGCAAAATGAGCCCATTTTACAGGATAATAAAGACCGCTTTGTTTTGTTCCCTATTACCCATCAGGATATATGGAAAATGTACAAGCAGGCCGAAGCCAGCTTTTGGACAGCAGAGGAAATAGACCTTACGCCAGATTTGCATGATTGGGCCAATAAGCTGAGCGAAGACGAGCGTTTTTTCATTAAACATGTACTGGCTTTTTTCGCTGCCAGCGATGGCATTGTGAATGAAAACTTGGCTGTAAATTTCTTAAAAGAAGTACAATACCCTGAAGCCCGCTGCATGTATGGCTTCCAGGTAATGATAGAAAATATTCACAGCGAGGCATATTCGCTATTGATTGATACCTACATAAAAGATGTAGTAGAAAAAGACAGGCTGCTAAGGGCTATCGACACCATTGATTGCGTTCAAAAAAAAGCACAATGGGCATTGCGCTGGATAGACAAGGGCAGCTTCGCCGAACGCTTGGTAGCTTTTGCAGCAGTAGAAGGCATTTTCTTTAGCGGTAGCTTCTGCTCCATTTTTTGGCTAAAGAAAAGGGGCTTGATGCCGGGTTTAAGTTTCGCAAACGAATTAATAAGCCGTGACGAAGGCCTGCACTGCGACTTTGCCTGTTTGCTATATACACAGCACCTACAACATCAGTTACCGAAAGACACGGTAACACAGATTATTAAAGATGCGGTAGAGATAGAAAAAGAATTTGTAAGCAGTGCCTTACCTGTAGGGCTCATAGGCATGAACTCAGATTTGATGTGCCTATACATTGAGTTTGTGGCAGATCGTTTGTTGTTGGCCTTAGGATGCAACAAGGTATATAACGCCACCAACCCATTCGATTTCATGGAATTGATTTCCCTGCAAGGCAAAACCAATTTCTTTGAAAAAAGGGTGGGCGAATACCAAAAAGCAGGGGTAATGAACGAAGGTGCCTCAAAAGCATTTTCGATGGACGAAGACTTTTAAATAATTAGGAATTACGAATTATCAATTAGGAATTCATTTCCCACAATAGATAATTCTTCTCAATTCCTAATTCCTAATTGATAATTCCTAATTGATAATATATGTTTGTAATTAAGCGCAGCGGCAAAAAAGAGGCAGTACATTTTGACAAGATCACGTCCCGAATCATGAAACTGAGCTACGGCTTACAGTTGAAAAGGGAAGACATTATTGAGATTTCAAAAAAAGTAATTATTGGCATCTACAACAATGTAACCACTACCGAGCTGGACAACTTGGCAGCAGAAACTGCCGCCTCGTTTACCACCAAGCACCCCGATTTTGCGGTACTTGCTGCACGTATCACCGTGTCTAATCTTCACAAGAACACGGCTAAGTCTTTTTCGGAGACTGCTGGTTTGTTGTACAACTATATTGACGACAAAACAAACGAGCCTGCACCATTGATTGCAGATGACATTTATGCCATCATACAAGAGCATCAGGATGTGCTAGACGCTTCCATCATCTATGAAAGGGACTACCATTTCGATTTCTTCGGCTTTAAAACCCTTGAAAAATCTTACCTGTTAAAGGTAAATGGCAAAATTGTGGAACGCCCGCAGCATTTGTTCATGCGTGTTTCCCTGGGCATTCACAAAAATGATATTGCCGCCGCCATAGAGACTTACAATTTAATGAGCGAGAAATGGTTTATCCATGCCACCCCTACCCTATTCAATGCGGGTACGCCTAAGCCACAAATGAGCAGTTGTTTTTTGCTAAGCATGAAGGAAGACAGCATTTCTGGCATTTACGACACCCTGAAAGATTGTGCCATGATTTCCCAGTCCGCTGGTGGCATAGGGCTAAACGTGCACAATATCCGTGCTACGGGTAGCTATATCAAAGGCACCAATGGCACTTCCAACGGCATCATCCCAATGCTTAGGGTGTTTAACGATACCGCCCGCTATGTGGATCAAGGCGGCGGAAAACGCAAGGGCGCTTTCTCTGTGTACCTAGAGCCTTGGCACGCCGATGTGTTCGAGTTTTTGGATTTGCGTAAAAACCACGGCAAAGAAGAAATGCGTGCAAGGGATTTGTTCCTTGCCCTATGGATACCTGATTTATTCATGAAACGCGTGGAAGATGATGGGCAATGGAGCTTATTCTGCCCCAACGAAGCCAGCAACCTGCACACCACCCACAGCAAAGAATTTGAAGCCTTGTACGAGCAATATGAAGCCGAAGGCAAAGCAAGGAAAACCATCCCTGCCCGTGAATTGTGGAACGCTATACTAGAATCGCAGATAGAAACAGGTACACCTTATATGCTGTATAAAGATGCCGCCAACGAAAAAAGCAACCAGAAAAACCTGGGCACTATCCGTTGCAGCAACCTGTGCACAGAAATTATAGAATACAGCGATGCCAACGAAACAGCGGTGTGCAACCTTGCCTCGCTTTCATTGCCACGCTTTGTAGAGGGCGACAAGTTCAATTTTGACAAGTTGTTGGAAGTAACCAAGATTGTTACCCGCAACCTAAACAAAGTTATAGACAATAACTACTACCCTATCCCTGAAACAAAAACCAGCAATTTCCGCCACCGCCCTATTGGTTTGGGTGTACAAGGTTTGGCTGATGCCTTTATGCTGCTTGGCCTTCCTTTTGAAAGCGATATGGCCAAAATGCTGAACAAAAACATCTTCGAAACCATTTATTATGGTGCGTTGGTAGCTTCAAACGAAGTGGCAAAAGAAGTAGGTGCTTACGAAACCTTCAAGGGCTCACCGCTAAGCCAAGGCATCTTCCAGTTCGATATGTGGAACGTACAACCAAGCAGCCGCCACGATTGGGATGCACTAAGAAAAGAAATCATGTCAACAGGTGTACGCAACTCATTGTTGCTAGCCCCGATGCCTACGGCTTCTACCTCACAGATTTTAGGTAACAACGAGTGTTTTGAACCATATACATCCAACATATACAACCGCCGTGTATTGAGTGGCGAGTTTGTAGTGGTGAACAAGCACCTGCTGAAAGACTTGGTAAACCTAGGCTTGTGGAACGACAACATGAAACAGCGCATTATTGCTGCCAACGGTTCCGTACAAAACATTGAGGAAATACCAGCCAACCTAAAAGAAATATACAAGACCGTTTGGGAAATAAAACAGCGCAACATTATAGACATGGCAGCAGACAGGGGCGCATTTGTATGCCAGTCACAATCGCTGAACCTTTTTGTAGAGCAGCCTAATTTTGCCAAACTTTCTTCCATGCACTTCTACACCTGGAAAAAAGGCTTAAAAACAGGTATGTACTACCTGCGTACCAAAGCCGCCGCCGACGCCATCAAATTTACCGTAGATGCGGCCGTGCTTACCCAAACCAAAAACGAACAAGCTGAACAAATTGCCTGCTCTATAGACAATAGGGATGCTTGCGAAGCTTGTAGTGCATAGGGGGTTAAGTTTTGAATTTTATAGGGCAGCTTTCCAAGGAAGGCTGCCTTTTTTATACTTCGTATAAGTTTCATTAATCCATTCCTAGACATTAATTAAATTGTAAATTACTTAATATCTCTAAATGAGACATTCAACAACAAAGCATTTGAATGATATAATTCCAGCGTACACAGAAAGGCTGGAATTGATTAGAGAATCTATTGTCTGGTATAGTGTTTTAAAAGAAAGCGTACTAGATTTGAATATTCCAGACCATCCGGTCGCAAGATGCATATTGTATAATGAGCTAGTGCTAAATTTAAAAGGAACAATTATTATTGCAAAAATGGACTTGGCAACTATAATTAAAAACATTAGGCTAACGAAAAATAAATGGGAAAAGGCATATTACTTTCGCCAAGGCTCACTGCTTATCTATGAATTTATAAACACGTATAACAAGCAGAATAAAATTATTAGTCCTGTTTTAAAAAAGAGTTACCCAGATATATACGAATTATATGTGCAACATTCAGTCAAATTGCGGGAGTTTAAAAGACTTTATAAGTACGATTCAGAAATGGCGCAATTACGAAATAACACAAGTGCACATATAAGTGACAATATATTTAAGTATTGCCTTATTATTTCAAAAATTAATCCGGTTGCTGTGAAAAAATGTATGGTGGATTTTTCTCAATTCCTAAGTGAATTGGAAAAATTGCAATCAGAAATTGAAATTAATTTTTTAAATGAAGTTCTAGCGTTAAATGGTAAAACTTTTGAAAGTTACATAAAGGAAGATTACTCTTCAGATAAATTCAAAAGATTAAAGCTTCCAAAGATGTTGAAGTAGTTCATTGAGCCAATGTTCCAAAGTGTGCTAGGTCTAAACATATAAATGGAGCTTTCCTAATTCCATATGATAGCCTACTGTGAACACTAGTGATATTCAAATTTAAAATTCACCTTATGACTTTTACATTTTTCTACAATGGAAATCAGATATACCAACAAACGAAAAATCACATTGATTATGAAAATGCAATTATTGAGGAAATAAATAATTCAGTATATCCCAATGTCTTTGATAATAATAAAGATGGTATAATTGGAGTTTATTACGACAATCATTTTAAAGTAATGAAATTCGAGGTTTGGGCATTTGGAGATGTTCCCCAAATTTTAATTTTAATGGAACCAGTTTTAAAAAAGTTTCAAGAACCATTTTGTTTTTAATTTCAACATCCTACCGTTAACCAGGAGAAAAAAGAATGTTTTAAATTATTCTTTTCCGCCACTGTTGGTCTTCCCCGCTACCGCACGCAAATAAAAATGGCTGCTGGTGCACGCCTGTAGCGAGTTCCCTCCGCTAAGCTCTCCCCATCGTTTTTCGCCCCTTTTTGGTCTTCGCTCTATTGTTCGCCGTTGTTATGTCTCTGACTAATAACGAACTGACCATTATTTTGGGTGCATAAAAGTTTTTCGCTTTTTAGTGAAAAAAAACCCTAGTACCACCCTGCCCGCCACTTATCCCAAAAGCCGGAACAAACACCCCACGGGCAAGAAGATGGGATGCAAAACGAGAACACTTATACAATTTCTACACTATTACTTTTTCTGGGTTTTTTATTAAAATAGTTTCAGTTTTGACAATTTTCGGTCTTTTTTCCTATTTGCGATTTTTCGAAAAATCGTCCCCTCGCCTTTAAATCATTGATTATCAACAATAACGGCAAAATTTTATGCGTATTTTGTGCCTATTTTGTGCTTATTTTTTGAGTGATTCGTGCATACTTTTTGCGTATTTTATGCTCATTTTGTGCGTATTTTTTGCGTATTTTACAGCCATCAATACAAGGCTAATTTTTTAACCTAAAACAATCTTAATATTAATAAAAAAACAACTTTGGTGCAAGTACTGGTTGATAGCTTGTAAAATACATTTAGCCTGGGTTTTAGCAAGTGCATTTCTAGCACAAAGATAAGGTTTTTAAAGATTAGGGAATATCGCCACAAAGCGAAAAACTTTTATGCACCCATTATTTTTTGATGCACCTCAATTTTCCTTAACTCCAGCTGGGCGAGATGTTCCGAAGGGCATCTCGCCTAAAAAGATAAATGGGATTTCCTAATCCCCCGCTAGCGCACGTAACAAAAAAAGATTGCTGCTGGTGCACGCCTGTGGCGTGTTCCCTTCGCTCAAGTCTTCGAATCACTTTCGCCCTGGGATTCGCTTAGAAATACCTACATTGCCTTAACTTTTAAAGATGGTACTCGACAGATATGAAATAACGGCAGGACAAAACTTAACCACTTTTGAGTTTTTAAGTGAAGGTAGAAAAGGGCGAATCTTGAAAATTATTCAATTTCAGCAGATGAACCTTAACAATCTTTACAACCTTGCCTTTGGAGATAAAAATTTGATAACAGGTGAAATTGATGACAAAGTAGTTACAGACAATGGCGATTCTGAGAAAGTTTTGGCAACCGTGGTTTCAGCCATTTACGCTTTTGCAGACCATTATCCTGATAGTTGGATTTATGCAACTGGTAGAACAGCCTCAAGGACACGGCTTTATAGAATGGGTATAAACAAGTACTATGAAACTGTAGTTGCAGACTTTGAAATTATGGGAGAATATAGAAATGAATGGGAAAGTTATGAATTTGGCAAAGATTATCAGGCCTTTGCTATTCACAGAAAAAATACTAAATTTGAAATATGAAATCAATATTAGAATTAAATGAAACAAAAGTTCCAGCAGTGAAAATTGACCCTGCTTTAAATAAATATGATAAAGTTGTGCTTTTTCCAGAGAAACTAGCAAAAGCAAATGAAATGCTTAAAAACTCAAATTTTGCTGAGGTTATAGGAAAGAAACACAACTCATGACGGTTCCCGTTCAAGTGCCGTAGGTCCGGCCGATATTGTAGCAACGGATTTCAATCCGTTGTAACAGCAAACGATTTTTTGTTATAAAGCCAATATAAAATAGGTAATATAAACCCAAATACTTAGCCTACTCCCCCGCTACCGCACGAGCCAAAAAACTATTGCTGCTGGTGCACGCCTGTGGCGTGTTCCCTCCGCTCTGCTCACTCGTCATTTCTGGCATGATTAATAAAAAAGCAAAAAGCCAGCATAACTCCTATAGACCACTATACCAGAAATTTTGTAACTTCGGTTGCAATAAAATAAAGCACGATGTTATACGGACAAGTAAGTATTGATCCTGAAATAATGAGTGGCACACCCGTTTTGTAGATACACGTGTACCCGTTCAAAACCTATTTGACTATATAGCAGGCGGCGAAGACTTGACTGAATTTCTAGATGACTTTCCTTCGGTTTCCAAAGAAGCTGCACTTGCTGTTTTGGAAATGGCAAAACGAACCCTGACAACTGAAAAATTCTTACATGAAAATTTTGCTTGACGAAAGTCTGCCCCTCTGGCACATGTGTTCAGCTTTAGCTGGTCACTTGTGCCAAGATAAATAAGCCAGTTTGTAACTGGCATTCGCATAGATAGCAAAATCCAGGTTAAAAATACTTATCACATTTGTACTGTCTTGGCGTTGTATTTGTAAGCAATATTTATATTGAAATACAGCACCATGAGAAAAATAATTGTTTTATCAATGATTACATTAGACGGGGTGATGCAAGCACCCGGTGGACCCAAGGAAGATACTTCTGGCGGTTTTAAATATGGCGGTTGGACGAAACCGTATGGTGACGAAGCTTATGAAAAAGTGGTACAGGAAGAACTAAAGCCTGCTGATTATCTTTTAGGTAGAAAAACATTTGAACTATGGGCAAACTACTGGCCAGACCATGGGGATTTTTGGCCGGGTATTAATGAAGGCACCAAATATGTGTTTTCCAAAAAGATGAAAAAGTCGAATCCGGTAATTACCGGGTGGAAAAATTCAGTTGTATTAAAAACACTGGCAGACATCAAAAAGCTTAAACATTCAAAAGGCCCTGATATTCAGGTTTGGGGCAGCAGCGAACTAGTTCAACTGCTGCTTAAAAATGACCTTGCAGACGAATTGAAACTCAAAATACATCCTTTAACGCTCGGCAATGGAAAAAAGCTTTTTAACAAAGGAACAATTCCTGCAGTATTTACATTAATAGACAGTATCGTTACACCCAGTGGCGTTATTATTGTCAATTACAAGCGGGCTGGAAAAGTAAAGACAGGTACCATTGAAATTTAGGGGGAAATACCCCGTTCGGCATAGTCTCAGACTACGTCGCAGCGTTTGCAAATCTAGTGATTTGCGTGTCCGGCACTAGTCTAAGTCTAATGCTTTAGCTAGTCACTTGTGCCGCGGTAAATAAGCAAGTTTATAACTGGCACTCGAAAAGATAAAATAGCTACACTAGCCCAAACTAAAACATTCGCTAGTAAATACAACCACAATTGTAGATTTATAATCTGCCATACCAAAATAGCACATAAAAAATACTAATATCCTCTATTTAGTTGCATTAACAACAGCTAAATTGTATATAGTTAAACTATTATAGCTTAAACAAAACAATTGCGATAGAATGCTGTTTATTATTATACACTGCAGTATGGAGATCAGATACCATCTCAAAAAACGGGGCGAATCCGAAAAGCCACATGAGTAGGAAATAAAAAAATACTATGTTTAATAAATTTAGCATGGCAGACAAATTATTGTTTGTGGCTGCCCTAATCTCGCTTGTTTTCTCAGAAACATTATGGTTCAGTAAGGAGTATCAACATGCTATATATGTTGGCCTTTGGGTTCCTACAATTCTGGGGTTCGGAATATATTTAAAACTATTAAAACTGAACAAAAATGACTGAATTAATGCCCTATATCGCAGGGCTTGTAACTTTATTGTTTGGTACAGGTTTTTTTCTTGCGCTTAAAGAATTAAACAAAAATAATTAACCCAATTTATAATTCCTCTGGCACAAGTGTTCAGTTAGCTAGTCACTTGTGCCAAGATAAATACGCCAGTTTGTAACTGACACTCGCTCAAATAAAATAGCTACCTAATCCAAAACCAAAGCGCATACCAAGTAAATATCCACAGGCTAGCAAGTGCTGATAGAAAAAATACTAAATTTGAATGGACAGTATGAAATTTAAAAGCACCTAATTATATGGACAAGCAAGATTTAAAAGACAAACAGCAACAAATTCTTGACCTTGTTAAAGAATTTTGCTCAAATCACTTAAACGATGAATATTATGAGCTTTCGGATAGGCTAGTTAAAAAACTAGGCCGCAAAAGAAACCCGCCATTTATTACAGGCCAACCGCAAATATGGGCAGCAGCCGTTATTCATGCACTTGGCACAATTAATTTTTTATTTGACAAGTCATCAGAACCCTATGCTTCCATTGACGATTTAAACGATTTTTTCGGTACTAAAAAATCCACCACTAGCGGCAAGTCAAAAATTATTAGGGACCTTCTTAAACTGCGCACCTGGGACAAAGAATTTTCAACTAAGCACATGTCAGAAAACAACCCTTTTGCAAACCTTGTAATGTTTAATGGCTTAATTGTGCCAATAGATGCATTGCCCGAGCCATATCAACAAGCTGCAAAGCTAGCAAGGGCACAGGGCTTGGCCGTTTCATTTGGCACACAATAAAAAATCTTATCCAACAATAATTTCAAATTCAACAAAACCCTATATTGCAGTAGATTAAATAAAACCAACTACTTAGCTGCAACACTGTAACTGAGGGTGGCGAAGCCGTAAAAAAAACTGAAATGGTAATAAACTGCCAATACATACAACACAAAAACCAAGAGCGCATTTTGCTGCACAGCCCATACAGTAGTGCCTTGAACAAAGTGTTCAGGGCAATGGGCAACGTGCAATATAGCAACACACACAAAGGCTGGCACATACCCAAGAACAAGGCAATATTGCACCAGGTTTTGGCAGCCACTAGCCAAATAGCCACCTTAGATACCAGTGCCCTGCGCCTGCCAGCCCCCCAGCAAACACAAGCGGCACAAAAAGCACTATCAATACAGCCATTAAAAATAATACAACACCAGCAAAGAGTACAACCACAAAACATAAGCAGCCACAATGCGGCGCAACTGGCAAAATACATACAGCAGCTAACCCTGAAAGCCTACAGCAAAAACACCATACACACTTACAAAAGCGAGTTTGGCATTTTTTTGCAAACCATAGGCAAAGTAAACGCAGACACCCTAAACACGCAAAGGGTGAAAGACTATTTGCAATACTGTTTTAGCGTGCTACGGCTAAGCGAAAACACCCTGCACAGCAGGATGAACGCATTAAAGTTTTACTATGAGCAGGTGCTGCACAAAGAAAAGTTTTTCTGGGAGATACCCCGGCCAAAGAAACCTTTTTTGCTGCCCCATTTTTTTAGCCAAGACGAGATAGTAGGCATATTAAAAGGCACGGCAAACATAAAGCACAAAGCCATGCTAATGCTTGCCTACAGCAGCGGGCTAAGGGTGAGCGAAGTGGTAGCCATAAAAACCTACAACATAGACAGCAAGAGGATGTGCATAAAAATAGAGCAAGGCAAGGGCAAAAAAGACAGGATGGTAAGCCTAAGCCCCGTGCTGCTAGTGATGCTGCGGGAGTACTGGCGGCAATATAAACCAGAGAGGAACGGCTACCTATTTACAGGCCAAACACCCGGCGAGCCATACAGCAGCCGCAGCCTGCAACTAGTACTAAGCGCCGCAAAGGAAAAAGCAGGGATACTAAAGCCTGGCAGCATACACGCCCTGCGGCATAGCTTTGCCACCCACCTGATAGACAAAGGCACCGACGTAACCATGATACAAAAACTGCTAGGCCACAACGACCTGAAAACCACCATGCGCTACCTGCACACGAGCAATAAAGACCTTTTGAAAATAATAAGTCCGCTAGACAATTTGGTATTAGATTGAAAGGGCATTTCAATTTTTAATTAGCAATAAAACTTTAGGCGCAAGCCTTGAAACTTAAAAGATTAGCATAAAAAGGGAAATGCACTAAATTTGCTCTTTGAGTTTAAAAAATGAGCAAAAAATTAATACGCTTCGACTGGGCAATAAAAAGGCTTTTGAGAAACAAAGGAAACTTTGTGGTGCTTGAAGGTTTTTTTGAGCGAGCTACTTTTCGACAATATAAAAATCCAGCGGATCTTAGAAAGTGAAGGCAACCAAGAAAATGAAGATGACAAATTTAACAGGGTTTATATATTGACTGAAAATTCAAAAAATGAGTTAATCATAATAGAGATTCAAAACACTTATGAAATAGACTACTTCCATAGAATAGCTTATGGGGTTTCAAAAAGTATTACAGAAAATTTAGGACTCGGGCAAAATTACGCCGAGATAAAAAAAGTAATTTCTGTTAACATTGTTTATTTCGACCTTGGGCAAGGGCAAGACTATATTTACAAGGGGAAAACAGATTTTACGGGCTTGCATCAAAAAGACACATTAGCACTGTCGGACAAGCAAAAACAAACATTTTTAAAAGACAAGGTTTCTGATATTTTTCCGGAATACTATCTTATAAAGGTGAACCAATTTAAGGACAATGCAAAAGACACATTAGACGAATGGGTTTATTTTTTAAAAAACAGCGAAGTAAAAGATAGTTTCAAAGCAAAGGGCTTGAAAGAAGCAGGAGATGTATTAGACATTATGCGGCTTACTGCTGGCGACCAATATGGCTATAACAGATATCTAGACAGCTTGCATGTGAAAGCTAGTGAAATACTCACATTGCAGTCGGAAGCAGAATATAGAATAAAAATTAACAGGGACTATGAAATTGCAAGAAATTGCATTAATGAAGGCTTAGACGATTCAACTATTTCTAAAATAACAAAAATCCCTATTCAGGAAGTTCAGAAACTAAGAATAGAAATGCCAAAATAAGCCTTCACACAATAACTGTCCGCTACAACCCAAAGCATATATTGTATTTGCGAAGCTATATATTATACGAAAACCACTTGCGTAATACAATGCAACAGATTGGGAAACAATGATTTAAAAAAATATACGAAAGTTTTGGCTGAAATGAAACTTTCGCATATTTTTGAGTTGGCAGTAATTTTTTGACG
>NZ_JBKHKJ010000047.1:0-20580 GCF_046546515.1 Parasediminibacterium schistidii
GTACTATTTTGTTTGTTGTACAATAGCCTGCTCTAAAATTGATAATGTTGTAAAGATAAAAATTACAAGTACAAACATTTCAAGCAATTCCGCTCGCATATTCCTCGGTAAATGTAAAAGTGTATTATAGCAATTGTAGAAGTTAAAACAAGGAGGGTGAGTAATATTTATCCCAACATTCAATTAAATTACTTGCTTTCAGAAATGTTTGTAAGTACAGAGCGAAAAGCAGAACACGGCAGGTGCGCCAGAGGGGGCATTCTCTTACCTCAGCCTACACGTTATTAAACTAACAACAATAAACTAATATATAGCAAGTTTATCTTATTGAAGACGAACAAAATAAGGGTACTGCTCGCATTAGTAGTAGATTTTTTGTGAGGCAGCCAGATTTTAGCAAAGAATTTTGGCGTTAGCTTTTTATCCTATCAGTTCGTTTTTTTACTAAAGCATATCCTATCATTGCAAATATTCCAAAAACGATATGAGCGAAAAATAATATAATAAAGAAATCCTTTAGATTCGTATTTAATGGATTATGATAGACTTTAAGCGTAATATACCATCCGATTATACCAAATATTCCACTTATTGCCCCTAGAAGCATTCCCGACTGAATGTTTAGTTTTAATTTATTACTATGCCATAATTTCACATAGATTATAACAAAACTAAATCCAATAATATAATGCAGACCCCATGCTAAGTATGGTGCATATTGTTTAGCAGTTGGTAAAAGGTCTTTAATAAAGACAGTCATAATCTCAGGTTCCCGAAAATTCTCACTCATTAATTCTGAAACTAAATAACTAAAGATAGTCATTGCCGATGTGGCAAGAATACCCATAGATAAAACTTTTTTAAATTCCTGAGTATTCATTTCTATTCAATAATTACTTCACTTTTCATTGGGTTACTAAAATATTTCCAAGTAAAAATTATAGGAAGAGCCTTTATAGTTATGGAAAAAGCATTAATGAGATATATCTGAGGGTACACGCCAAAATACACGCAAATAGAAGAATCAATAATCACCCAAACGCTGAATGCAACCACAATCGCATTTCTTGACCATCGTTGCTTCTCCTTGAAAGGGTAACGGGCAATAAATGCCAATAAAATATAACAGCAGGTGATTGTTCCGCCCAAAGGGCCATAAATAAAAGCACGAAAGCGTTCTGCCCCTGAGGGAAACTGAGTACTATTCCAAAAAATAACGGCAAGCATTTTATTATAAGGAATGAATAATAAATTATTCCCATACAAGGCAAAAACAATACCCCATATAGCAAAAAGTAAACTACTATTGAAAAGCCACTTTTGCCAGAATAAAAAATGATTATTGTTTAAATGATTTTCCATGGAGTGTAAATTTAAGTTGTTAATGACCGGCAATTGTTATAGGATTTTTTAAAACAGTTACACCATTCACACATTTTAAAAAATAATTATGTTGATTTGCTTACCCCGCTTTGCAAGGCCTGTGGCTTTGAAGCCTACTTTATTGCTTGTAGCAACAAAAACACTATAACAAGTAATCAATACCAATAAGCCCCACTCGTGCAAATGTTCCGCAAATCAGGTCACTTGAGCAGAGCTCAGCTCAACCACTATTACTTTCAGCCAAATAGAAAACCAGCAATTATTGCAACAAGTGCTAAGGGAGGCGTTGCGTAAATAGGCGTTCTAAATTCCTCCGAGGTTTTTGAAACCTCGGAGGTAGGCTGTTTAGAATCAGCGGTTCTTCTTCGTACAGTATTCAACTACTTACGCACAAGTACATTTACTGTTTAGTAGTCTTGCCGCACCGCTCTTTGTGCCCTTTAAGTGAAACGTTTTACCTAAAAAGGAGCTTTCTTTGTGCTTCTTTGCGAAAAACTTTGTGTTCTTTGTGGTTAAACCTTCGCTTAAAACTGTACGAAGTCTTTAAAGCCTATTCTTAACAGCCTACCTTGGAGGTTTTGCCCCGTTGCCGCACATGTATTACATGTGGGTTCGCTTAGCTCATTTACAAATTGCAGGAGGGCTAAAAATCAAAGGCTTTGCAAAGTCTCCCTGTTCCTCCTGTCTCCCCCATCATGGGGGCATTTTGGGATGCTCATGGGGGAAATATGCCCCCATATAGGATTTTACTTTTTTAATATCGCTCCATAAATGCCAATTTTACAATAAACCAGCCTTGCCCTAGTGTAGGAATTGACCATTATAGTAGATTCTAATAGATTGGTCAAACGAGGCATTTATCATAAAGCAACTTGTTTTTTGTCGGGGGGTAGCTCCCCCTCGCCTTTTGAGAGCTACGGTGTACACACATCTTTTTAAACATCTTTAACAAGAGGGATTTAGGTGTAAAGTAGAGGTTTTGACAATTCCCCTCTTGAGGGGTGGCCGCAAGGCCGGGGTGGTTATTCGGGCATCTCCTCTGCGCCTTCTCTGCGTTTAATGGCTTTGCGAACCCCTTTTAAACATCTTTAACAAGAGGGATTTAGGTGTAAAGTAGAGGTTTTGACAATTTCCCTCTCGAGGGGTGGCCGCAAGGCCGGGGTGGTTATTCGTGCATCTCCACTGCGCCTTCTCTGCGTTTAATGGCTTTGCGAACCTCTGCGGTTAAACTCTTTTTTTAGTTGAACTAGAGATGCGTGTACACGGTAACTTTGGAGGGGGGTTGGGGGTGAGGTCTAACCCCGTTGCTTAGCATAGTGGCATTATTTTTAACATCAAAAAGTAAAAAGTTATACTATGTTATTTTTACGCAAAAAGTAAGCAGAAAGTAAGCACCTTTTATGCATAAAGTAAGCACAAAATATGCAAAAAATAAGCATAAAATACGCACCAAACACGCATACTTAAAAATACAAAAACACTGATTTTCAATGAGTTAATGTAAAAAAGACACCCGAAAAAAATTTAGCAAAAAATAGTCGCACAAAAAACAGTCAAATTATCTCCTAGCAGGAATTAATTGTAAGTTTGTACTTCACAAAGAAATGAATCCCAAAAAATGAGCAAGACAGTTTTTGATACCGATATAAAACCCATAGGCATCGGCAGCGACCATGCTGGTTTTGAATACAAGGAAGCCATCAAGCTCTGGCTAAGCGAGAATGGCTTTGCCGTGAAAGACTTTGGTACTCATTCGCTAGAAAGCGTTGACTATCCCGATTTTGCCCACCCAACTGCCTACAGCGTGGAAAATGGCGAAACTGCTTTTGGCATCCTTCTTTGTGGCAGCGCCAACGGGGTGGCTATCACTGCCAACAAGCACCAGCACATCCGTGCAGGCCTTTGCTGGGAAAACGATGTGGCCATCCTAGTTCGCAAGCACAACAATGCCAATATTATCTGCATACCTGCCCGGTTCGTGGCCCTGCCTTTGGCATTGGAAATGATTGACACCTTTATGAAAACCGCTTTTGAAGGCGGCAGGCATGCAAAAAGGGTAGATAAAATTAGCTGCTAAGGAGAAGCACGAAGCTTCTAAGTGTCCTTATAGTGAAACTTTTTGGTTTAAAAATCATAACACTTTTCGTAAAACCTTTGCGATTCTCGGCGTTTAATTGCATTGTGGGCTTTGCGCGATAAAATTATATTGTGGAAAGTTATTTCGGAAACCTTCCTTTTTTTCTTCCTTTTCTTCTCTTAAAACTCTGTGCCGCTTTGTGTCTTCGTGCCTTCGTGGCTAATTACTTAAAATTGCACCCGAGTAGCAATACTATTTTTTACAACATGAAAAAAACATACTTAATCCCCTTCATTTTTGCAAGCCTCCTTGGCAAAGCCCAAAAAAATGAAGATGCAGCCACCTTTGCGGCCACTATCACAGGCAAAGCCTTGCATGAAAAACTAAGCATAGTCGCTGGCCCAGAAATGGAAGGCCGGGAAACTGCAACAGCCGGGCAAAGAAAAGCAGCCGCCTATATTGAAGCAACCTTTAAAAAAATAGGTCTAAAACCCGGCAATGGCAGCAGCTACCAACAATATTACCCTGTGTATAGGGATACACTTAGGGTCAGCAGCTTTGCCATTAATGGCAAACCACTCAATTGGAATAATGATTACAATTTTTCTATGCGCAGCATTGGAGGCACTAATGTTCAGTACAGCAATATCGTGTTTGCCGGGTATGGCATAATAGATGAACCCGCCAATACAAACGACTATGCCGGGTTGGACGTGAAAGGAAAAATTGTTGTGGTATTAGAAGGTGCGCCGGATGGCTACAAACCAGTTCCTGTACCAGGCAACCGAAGGGCTGGCAATACAGCCACGCAAATAGCCAAGCAATATTTTGCCCAGTCAAAAGGCGTTGCCGGGTTATTGATTGTTTCTAAAGAATTCCCACGCAAAAAGCCAGCACCTACCCAGGGCAATATGTATTTGAAAGCGGCCGAAGCCAATGGCATTTTGCTAGGCACTATTTCTGAAAATGCAGCTCATGCCTTATTGAGCCAAAGCCCCGATTTAGGCTTTAAAGCAATTGTAGATGCAACCAAAGGAAACTATATAACAGAGATAAAAATAAATATCGACAAAAAAACCGATACCCTGCAAAGCAGCAATGTTTGTGGATTGTTAGAAGGGACAGATAAAAAAGACGAATACCTAGTGCTAACCGGCCATTATGACCACTTGGGCAAGCAAGACGGACTTATTTATTATGGCGCAGACGATGATGGCAGCGGCACCGTGAGCGTGCTGCAAATGGCCGAGGCATTTGTTGCAGCCAAAAAAAGTGGCAAAGCACCCCGTAGGAGTATTTTGTTTATGACCGTAAGCGGCGAGGAAAAAGGCCTTTGGGGTTCGGAATATTATTCCGAGCATCCGTTGTTCCCCTTGGATAAAACCACTGCCGACCTAAACACAGATATGGTAGGCAGGGTTGGCGAGGCTTTTAAGGGAGATACCAGCAACTATGTGTTTATTATTGGCGATGACAAGCTTAGCAGCGACCTAGCACCACTTACAGACAGCATTAATAAAACTGCGAAACTGGAACTTGACCGCCGCTACAACGACATCAACGACCCCAACAAGTTTTACTACCGCAGCGACCATTACAATTTTGCCAAGATGGGCGTGCCCATCATTTTTTATTTCGATGGCGTACATGCCGATTACCACAAGCCCACCGATACCGTAGATAAAATAAACTTTACCCTGATGGAAAAGCGTGTAAGGTTCATTTTTAACACAGCATGGGCTATAGCCAATAAAGAAAGGATGCTAAAAAGGGATATTCCATTGAATATACCTGGGAGGTAGGGGCTTTGTAGGGCGTATTGCGCATACGCCCTACACGCCCTTATGGCATACGATTATTTGCTAAGGTTCTAGTTCAAATATTTAGGTTCAAGATTTAATTATTGAGAAAGCCCTCAACAACCTACGCTATATAAGCGGCCATTTCTATTTGATATTGGGCAGCAACAGCTGCTGCCGCTTCGCCAAAGCCTTCATCTTCAGCAGCATATATAATGGCACGGCTGGCGTTGATCAATAAGCCAATGTCTTTGTTCATCCCATATTTACACACATCATCCAAGCTGCCCCCTTGTGTGCCTACACCTGGCACCAATAAAAAATGCTTGGGTACAATGTCCCGGATATTGGTTAGTTCGCTTGCCTGTGTTGCCCCAACAACAAACATTAAATTGTCTGGAGTACCCCAGCGAGCAACTGTTTCCAGCACTTTTTTATAAAGCTGGTTTTCTTTTTTACCTTGTAAAATATGGGGCACCAAGAAATCGTCTGCACTGTAATTATTTACCACAAGGTGCTGGAAGTCGTTTGCCCCTTTGTTAGAAGTTAGCCCCAATACAATTGTCCATTTGTTTTCATATTCCAGAAAAGGCTTTATGCTGTCTTCCCCCATGTATGGGGCAACAGTAACGGCATCAAAGGGGAATACCTCAAAAAAAGTTTTGGCATATTGGGCAGAAGTATTACCAATATCGCCCCGCTTGGCATCCGCAATACTAAAATGGGTATCAGGAATGTAGTGAAGGGTTTTTTCCATTGCTTCCCAGCCTTTCAACCCCATTGCCTCGTAAAAAGCAGTATTTATTTTATAGCAAACGCAATGCTCTTTTGTGGCATCTATAATTGCTTTGTTAAACTGGAATACCGCATCAGGCAAAGCCCGTAAGTGCTTGGGTATTTTAGCAATATCTGTATCTAGCCCAACGCATAGGAACGACTTTTTTGCTTGTATTTGTTGGATGAGTTGCTGCCTGTCCATGCCGCAAAACTAAGGCAAAGGATAAATATGGAAAGGTAGCATTTGCTATTATCTTAAAATAAAACAGGCTGCCCCGTGTAAACAAGGCAGCCTGCTATATAAGGCCTATTGAATGGAAAATCAATAATTATTGTACAAAAATAGTTTTTGTCAATTGGTTATTGCCATTGCCCAATTTGATGAAATATGTACCAGTTGTAGTGCTAGCAGGAAGGCTTACACTATAAGAAGTATTGCTGCCACTGTGGCTAATTGTTTTTGCCAAAACTGTTTGGCCAAGTGTATTGGTAACAACCAATGTATAATTAGCAGCAACTACAGTACCCAAAACAAAGTTTAATTGTTTGTTTTTAACCGGATTAGGGTAAACAGCTAATTTGCTTGCAACACCACTTTCATTTACAGACACGCTTGCACTGTAAGTAGTTTTGCCATCATTGTCAACAGCTTTGATCCTATAATAGTTTACGCCCGTAGCTGGGGTAATGTCTATGAAAGAATAAGCTGTAAGACCAACTGCTTTTATAGAACCTTTAGGTGCAAAAGAAACCCCGTCTGTAGAAGCTTCCACTACATAGCTACTTACATTTACTTCGGTAAGGCTCTGCCAGCTCACTTTCACGGTGCTATTTGCCAATGCGCTAGCACTGATAGTGCCAAATTTAACAGGGGTAATAATTGGCCCAAAAGCAAAAGCAAAACGGCCATTAGTTGTAATAAAATCGTCTGTGGTAATAGTACCAAAGCTAGTAGTAGGGCCAACCGCAGGCACTGCGGTATTGCCAACTACAACAAATTTATTTGTAATGTAATTAGCCAAACGCAAGCCTTCTGCTGTAATTGCAGTGTCGTAGCGGTACTGGAACGTGTATTTAGCTGCAGTATCGGCACTTGCGGCATAGTTAGCCAAAGCTATTGTATAATAAGAGCCAGAATCAATAGCATTAATTGTAGCAGCATCAAACTTAGTGTTATTTGCTACTTTTCCTATAGTCCAACTAGCAATATAGGTTTTTGCATCGGCTGTGTTTGGCGAAATGCTAACGCTTCTTGCTACGCCAGTACCCGCTTTTACAGCACCAATTTGGTAAGTGAACGGCGTTGTTGAAGCAAAGTTTTTAGCCAATGGCCCGCTTACAAAAAAAGTATCATTTGCGACAGTAGGGAAACTTGCGTTCACATCCAATGTAAGCAATTTTGCTGTTGTGGTGGTTAGTTTGCCTTGGGTTAAGGTAAACACGCCATTAACTGTTGCATTTGCTGCAAGCACAGCATTAGAAGCACCACCTTGGTTAATCGTTAGGTTGTCGTAAGTAATGCCAGCAACATTTTGTTTTGTGCCATTATAGCTGAAAGTAGAACCACTTGTATGGATAACACCGGTGCCTGGGGCAAAAGTATTAAGCATATTAATAGTGCCAGCAATTGTTTTATCGCTTGGCTTGCCGCTTGCTGAACCAAAAAATACAGAACTAAGATAATTGGGGTTAACGATAGCAGCACTTTGGGTAACTACATTGCCGCTAATGCCAGTTATTAGAGCCTTTACAGTATTAGTACTAGTAATTATTTGTCCGTTTAGCGTATCACCAATGGCTACATGAGACAATGATGCATCTGTAAGCGTAACAGATTTGTCAATTGTCGAAAAACTGGTAGCATAAACGGTATCCCTTACATTAAGCGCATGGCCTACCCTAAATACATATAACCTAATTAGTGGTGGCGTGCTTAAAGTAAGAATGGTATCATTTGTAATTTTTGTAATAACTGTTGACGTATCTAAAACAACTGCATTACCTAAAGGATTAGAATTCACTTTATCTCCCACAGCTAGGTCTTCTGGTGCAAACAAAGTAATAGTACTTGAAGCATTATCTATTGCTGAAACATAATAAGAACGGCCGTTGGCAAAAGTGAGGTTGTAAAAAGTCCTGTTGCTGATGGCATGAGGCGCTAAGCCAACATAAGCAACAGTGCCAGTGCCTACTAATGTGGAGGCACCAGTGGAACCATCAGTAAAAGTATTGATAATGCTAATGGTGCCTTTTAGCGTATCAGGAACAGATTTGCTTCCAGAAATTGTCAGGTTGTAATAAGTGCCACCAGGTATAGACTGGCCGCCTGTACCGTTGAAATTAATAGTAGCCCCAAACGAATTACTAACCCGTGGCGTAAATATGCCTGCAACGTTGATGGTTTCGGCAGGTAATGTTAAAGGCAAAGACTGGTTTGCACCTGCAGCGGTAGAAGTTGCAGTTAGGTTCAAATTGTAATAGCTAGCTGCCACTACTTTTTGACTAGCAGTAGCGTTGCCACCAAACCTTACGGTGCTTCCCATTGCTAAATTGCCGAAACTAAGACTGTCTGTAGCAGCCCCTTGGTAATAAAAAGTGCCACCAGCAAGCACGTCTACAGTACCAATAAACTTAGATAGGCCAGCGGACGTAAAAGAAATAATTGAATCTTGCGCCCCAACTACTACTTTGGAACCTGTACCAGAAACAATCCAGCGCACATTGCTCGTATACCCATTTGCCTGGATATTGAATATTTGGTTGGGCAATGTAAAAGATGTGGGCAATGTGCCTTTTGTGCCATCAGCATTGGTAGTCCAGCATTTTAGGTTAGCAACGGAAACACGGACAATTGTACCCTTTGCAGGATCTAAGGAATCTTTCCTTACATAAAAATTGGTTTGGGCAGATGCCGCCAAGCCGCCAATAAGCAGCAAGGCCGTAAACAAATACTTGATTGTGTAATTTTTTTTCATAAAAAATGTTTGTGATAAATAAAAGATGAAATGTATAAAAAATTAGTAAAATAGCATTAGTAAAAGTCAGGAAGAATTTCCCAAGTGAAAGTGGCAATATTTCATACAGGCAAGCGTTTAAAAAATATATAGCAAATATAACAAGCAATTCTACAAAAAAAGAGGAAGCAGGATAGTTATTTTTGGCAATTCGGTGAAAAGAACGTTCCCGGCAAAAAAACAGAGGTTTTTTTGTTAAAATAATTGTTAAATCTTTTTTAAGCCCGATTTAAGCCAATTTAAAGCAAAAACCACAACTTAAACGTTTATTTATTAAGCATTGCAAATAGCTCGTCTTTTGCCGCTGGCAAAAAAACTTTACTAGGTACACTGTTTAAAATTTGTATTTCATCTTTTAAAGAACTTTCATTGTCTAGGAAACGAAACAATGCCTGCACTTTCACTTTAGAGAATAGTTGATGAAAAATATCCCTGCCGGGCATGGTGTTGTTGTGGAGTATATTTAGCAAAGTGGCATCATACAAATAAAAACGCTTTTGAAAAAAGCTTTTTTGAAGCACTGGCACTTCATTTTTTAGCAGTTTAGCCAAGATAGCTTTGGCATTTTTTTGAATAAACTGAAAGGTAAATCCGCTTGATGCTTTGGTCCATCCGCCTGCAGTTCCTATATTAATGATGTTGCCATCATTGGCTTTAAACTGATGGTTGGTCATTGGTATTATGCCATATTCTGTTTCTACAATAGTATAATTGGATAAATTCAAGAATTGCTGCAGGTAATTTTTCAGCAATATATCGTAGTCTTCCTTGGGTAGCAACTGCTTGTTAAAAAAAGTATATTCTACCAATGCCCGGGTTGGCGATGTAGGCAATACATACACAAAGGCTGTGCCTTGGTCTTGCGCTACCCTGAAATCCATAAACGAAGCCACGCCGGGGTTAAAGGCTGGCTGGTCTGTTTCTATTACCCAGCCTTTGAAATGCTGCAAAAGTTTATAACAATTGTCTTGTTCCAAGGCCTTTTTATCCTCGTCAAACAAAATGCTATTAAAAACGTACTGGGCGGTATATTTTATATTATCGGCTTGCGCATACGCACGGTTGTTTTCGTTGCCCAATGCCTGCACCTCGGCTTTAAGCCATTTTATTTTTGAACGCTTTTGAAGCATGTTCTGCGTATAACTGTACAAATCAATACTCCTTATCATTTTATAGGCGTATGGTTGTATGCTTAATGAGATGCTTGCTTTGCCTGCTTGAAACAAAAGTTGGTGCCAGCGATGATATACTAGGTTTTCAAAAAAGCCTTCTTTCTTTTCCCAAAAGCACCAGGTGCGGTCATTGGCAGTTTTGTCATCGTTATCTATTACCAATATTGTTTTGTTGCGCAGGGTAGGTTCCTGTAATATACGCAACAGCAAGCTAAGGCCTGCACAGCCTGCACCAGCAATTATATAATCAAAGGATTCACTTTGAACCGGGGATTGCATCATTGGTAAGTTATCATCAAACAGTCAAGCAATTAGGAAAATATAAAAATATTTGGTTTAAAGATATATCCTTATCTCTAATTGCAAACAAAAAAATGAATTAAAATAGTATTAAATTAACTGAAAATTAATAGAATGCTAAGGCTATAGCATAAATTATTAAAAAATTGGGTGTTGCAACTCCGGTTCAAGTTTGGTTAATCTGCCTCGATGGCAAGAGATACTAAGAAGCATAAAGTTTTAAGGGAAGAAGCACAAAAGCAAAAAAGATCAAAAAGTATGTTAGTAATACTTTTTAATTTTTTGCTTCGTGTTTTTGATCTTTTGTGCCTAAAAAAGCGATTCGATGTGGTAAGTAGTAAACCTACTTTACTGCCTTGCCGTCAATTGATACCTCCGCATTGGTCATATCCAATTTGTTCAAGCCCTCAATCGTACTGATTTTGCAATTTTCAAAGCGTACATTTTTGGCGAAGAAAATACCGAAGGCAGTGGATGCACTAATATTTACATTTTTGAAAATGATATTCGTTGCCAACGCTTCTGGCAAGCCCCATATCAGCCCGGCACGTTTGCCAGAGGCTGCGGTGGCTGTAATATCCTGAAAAGTGATATTGCTAAATATAGGCGTTAAATCCGTAACTGGTGCAGAAGGATAGGCCGATGCAATTGAACCCGTTACCTTTTGCAGGTTCCTAAATTCTTTGTCCTTTGTCATGTAAGATGAATAAATCAGGATAGGTATTCCTACGTTTGTCATCTTCAGGTTGCGGTAAACAAGGTTTTGCACCAATCCGCCACGGTCACGGTCCGATTTGATGCGGATACCACATTCCGTATTGTTGAAAGTACAATTTTCTACCAAGAAATTGGATGCACCACCCCTAGTGTAGCTGCCCATAGACAAACCATGCCCATAACCAAATTTGCAATTCATTACATGTACGTTCGATGTATTGCTACCGGAAGTAAAATCATCGTCGCCAGTGCTGATATCGCAATCTTTAATCAGGAAATCTTTACCCGAAACATCACAAGCATCAGTATTATGACTGGCAAGAATAGCGTCATCCGATGCAGGGGCACGAACGGTTACACGGCTAACGGTGCCGTTAGAAGATTTTCCGCCAATGGCAATATGGAACATGGGGGAATTCATTAGCGTTACATCTTCTATTAAAATCTTATCGCATTCTTTAAGTGAAATCATACGTGGGCGTTTTGCCGTTTTGTCTGTTTTGGCAAAAGGCCACCAATCTGCCCCTTGGCCGTCAATAGTACCTTTTCCGGTAATGGCAATATCATGCAATTTTTCACCGTGTATAAAATCTGTGCCATCAGTTGTGCCGCCGGGATACCTGCTTAAAGGCAATAATTTCAGCGTTACGCCTTCATCCAAATGAAGTTCCAAGTTGCTGTTTATTACCAATGGCCCACATAAATAAACACCCTCAGGCACTACCACTTTTCCGCCCCCAGCATTGTTGGCAGCATCAATAGCTTTTTGGATAGCGGTGGTGTTGTCTGTTTTATTGTCGCTCACTCCCCCAAAATCTTTTATATTAAATACTTTATTGGGTATGGTAGGCAGCTTTGGCGTAGGCAAATCTACCTGTGCATCTAGGTTTCCAAAAACAAGAAAGCATAGGAATGCTACAAAAGGCAAGCAATAACGTTTTTTCATTTGATTCATTTAATCTTCTACAATATTAATATAAAGGTAACGGTACTTCTTTAAAAGACATATTTATTGCAATGAAGTTTAAGAAGCCTTTTTCTATACCTAGAAATCTATTGCCTACTTTTTTTGTAATAATTATTTTGCAATAAAATAGATTATTCGTAAATTATTATTACAACATTGTAATAATAATTTACGAATAAATAGAGTTATTACAAAAATTATATTACAACTAAAATTACTGATAGAAATTTGTTTGCTGAATGAAGTAACCTTTTTTATTATTTCCCGTACTAATAGGTATGAAAATAAAATCAATGAAAGTAAACTTGACAATTGGCATCTTTGTTTCTGCCTTTATTTTAACTGCGGCATCTTGTACAAAGAATGATTCCGCCACTGCTAACCCAGTTGCTGCCAGGGCAATAAAATTTGTATTATATACAGAAAAGGATTTTTCGAGTGAAAATGACAGTATTACCTTCTCGTTGTTTATCAAAACCCATACAAAAACCCTTTTCGATTCTTCCTTACCTGCTATGAGAATTAAAGACATCCCTACTACCGCCAACAAATTAATCATCGATAAAAAAGTACCGAACGATGATGGCACAGACTTGCAAATCGGCTTCCGCTATGCTATCCAAAATGTGGGCTATTCATGGTATTTGGATAGTTGCAAAACAGGTACAACAAATAAGACGGTGAATTTTTCTTTTCAGTAGGTAATTTCAATGCTTTTAGTTGCAGGTATATTTGTAAGTATAAGTGAGTGTATCCGTTGATTTTATAACATAGGAAACAATATTGCCATTATTGTCAAATTTATAAGTGCAGCTCCCGTTCATAAATTCAGGGCTTTGTAAATAGGCATGGGAAGAAAAGCTATTTATATAATGCTTGCCGAAATATTTGGAGACAAAATCTGCATTGCCTCCAGAAAAATTCCCAATATTATGTCCAAAAAGAGTGTTGGGAAAACTACTATTGATTAGTGCAAGTGCTTTGTCAGTGCTTGAAATGACTTTTGCTGAATATTGAAAGGCAATAACTCTGCTCAATTGCTTAGTGTAGTCAAACTCTTTTATGGCTGTTATATCTCCATCTGCGTTAAAGAACAAAGAATCATATGTTATTGAACCAAATGAATTAGTTATTAATGTTGGTTGGTTATTATTATAATTAATAGCCAAAACTGCACCATAATCACTTTTTATGGCACTTAATAAATTATTTGAACTATATATGTACTGAATTCCCCCTTGAGATATAGCCCTGAAACTATCCAACCGACTATTGCTATAGTACAATTGTGCTGTATCAAAATGATGAAAACTATAATAATTATAGGCTATTGCAATTTTTGAAATATTGTTATGCGCATCATAATTAAACTCAAACGATGTATCATTTTGAGGGTCTAAACCTTGAGTAAAATTAATCAACTTACAAGTTGACGGGGCATCACTTCCTTTTTTTGAACAAGCAATAAACACAGTTGCACAAAGGGCAAAAGCAAGTGCCAATACAGTTACTCCACTTCTCATTTTTTTATTAATTTAGGCAATTACAGTATTAATATATTAACTGGCTATTTATAAAAAGGATTTTTTGCCTGCTTTAAAAAAGGCAATTCATCAATATTGTCTTCTTTTGTTGGTATCCTAAATCCTTTAATATCAGCATAATTACCATAATCGCCGGGCATTTTGTGGCTAGCCATGATAGCAAATAACTGCTTTTCTTCTTCGGTTGCTGCAATGGCGAAGCTACTGTCTGTTACTGCCACAAAATTTCCTGTTACTGTGAGGCTCTTATTTTCATTAAGGGTATATACAACTTTAAAAGGCGTTTGCGATAGGCAACTGTAATACACTATTTTTTCTTTTGCTACTTCCTTTTTATCTTCTATCTGCCCATCGTAAACGGTGCATAGATGCCCCCCCTTTTTGTAAAATTTAAAGTAGGAATAAGTATAATCGTTTTTTGCAAGCGCCCCCTTAGAAACAGATTTTATATCCATGCAAGAGGCAAATGTTAGCAGTAGGATACTTATAAAGCCAGGATAAATTATCTTCATGGGCAGAAAAAATGATAGCGTAAATATATGGGTATATTGGCAATAAATTTGAACGGCAAAATCCAGGTTTAATCCCAAACATATTTCCAACTCCCATCTTTTTGTTTCTTCCAAACCGTGTGGAAAATGCCCTTTAACTCCTTGGTTTTGCCCGTGCTGTCTTTTGATACCCAAATATATTTGCCGTAGGTATAGCCCATGGTGCCGTCTATGGAAGCATCTATAAAATCGGGCGACCAACTAACCGATGCTGTTTTAAAGTAAGGGCGGGCATAAAAATGCTTGATGCCGTCTTTGCCGATAATTAAACTGTCATCCCCACGTTTGATAATGGCATTGCTATCTGCAAAATAACAGAAGCCTTCTGCAATACCTTTTTCCTCAGCCATTTTTTCAAATGCTTTTTCTGCATCGGCAATGTCTTTTTTGGCTTGTTCGTGCAAGTCTGCAGGTTGCATTTTGCAAGCGGCAACTAAGAAAAAACAAAACATTGGGAGGATGTATCGCATGGCTATAATATTTATTGATGCAAATTTATGATACAATAACCTATTTTCCTTTTCTTGCTAATCAAGTATTTTTTCACCACACAACTCACTGTTGCCAACCTTCAAAAGGTTGGCAACCCTGCCATACAACACGCTGGGTATTTATTTCCCCACTTTGTAGTTCCTGGTAGTTTTTGAAAAGCCCAGCCATCAATAGCATGGTTAGCGGCATGGTTTTTTCCGCTATTAAGCAAAATACATAATATGAAAACTAGGATTTTTGCTTTGGCAATAGCCGTAATGGCTTTATCACAAAGCTGCGTGCCTAAAAAGCAATTGATAGCAGCACAAAACGATGCGGCTGCGTTGAGGACAGATAGTGCAAACTTGGCCAATCAAGCTGCAGACCTACAAACCAGGATTGCCAATATGAAATCTAATATTGAAGCATTGAATGGCAAAGTTTCTGATTTGAGCAGTAAGAACAGCGCACTGGGCAGCCAAACAAACGAACAAAAAAACCAGTTGAACCTAAGCAAGGATGAATTGGCTAGGCAAAGCCAACGCTTGCAGCAACTGGAACAATTGCTAAACCAGCAAAGGGAGCAGACCAAACAATTGAAAGCAAAAATGAGCGAAGCACTGAACAGCTTTAACTCCAACGAATTGACAGTAACCCAAAAGAACGGGAAAGTATATGTAAGCCTTTCAGAAGGCTTGCTATTCCCTTCGGGCAGTGCAGTAGTAAACCCTCGTGGCGTGGATGCGTTGGCAAAATTGGCAGCCGTGCTTAATTTGAACCCAGATATTTCGGTAAATATTGAAGGGCATACAGACAGTATACCTATGCGGGGGAAATATATGGACAACTGGGCTTTGAGCACAGAAAGGGCAAATTCTATCGTGCGTATCCTCACAAACAATTATAAAGTAGATCCAGTAAGGGTAGAAGCATCTGGCCACAGCAAATACGACCCTGTTGATGTGAACTTTACAGCAGAAGGCAGGGCTAAAAACAGAAGGACAGAAATTATACTATCGCCAAAACTGGATGAAATGTATAAACTGCTGGAGCAGTAAATACTGTCTTATTTCTTTATTACTATATCATAAGCAAAAGCAACGTGCGGACTTGTTAAGTCTGCACGTTGCTTTTGCTTTTTTAAATAAAGAGGAATACCTTTTGCTTGTTAAAAGAATTACTTTTTAAATGTTTTTTCTACATCGTTCAAAAAGGGCAGTTCATAAATACGGTCATTCCTGTTTAATACCCTGAACCCTTTTATGCCCCGATAATTTGGATAATCGTCTTGCCTTTTTTTGCCTGGAACCATTGCAAATAGTTTCTTTTCCTCCGTGGATATAGCTATGGTAAAGCTGTTATCAGTAACGGCGACAAAATAGTCTAGTATTTTCTTTCCGTTGTTGTCGCGGCTGTACACTATTTTAAATGGCACGGAACTGCGGCATTTGTAATAAACAATTTTTTCCAACACTGTTTGGGCTTTGTCATTTATTTGGGAGATGAACACTTTGCAGCTTTTCAAGTGCGAGTCTTGCGTGTCTTCATATATAAAAAAAGAAAAGTCATAGGTTTTGGTTTCGTCCAAATTGCCTTTTGCAATGTATTTGCCACTCATGCACGAGGAAGCAAACAAAGCAAGCAATAAAAAGGATGGAACGAAAGATTTCATAAGTTGCTTAATTGTAAAAAAAGCTATGGAAATATACGGATTTAATTTGACGCTTTATTTTTCAATACTGCTGCGTGCTTAGCAGTACCAAAGTACAAGCGTCCAACGGTTCAATTCCATTTACTTTTGCTAATTGGTACAATTCATTGTTTTCTGCACCGGGATTAAAAATAATACGCTTTGGATGCAACGAAAGTATGTAATCGTAATATTCTTTCTGGTTTTGCGCATTCAGGTATATTGTTATCGTATCTACCCCTGTTATGCTTGGCATACCCGAAACTATTTCCACATCCCCTGCATGCCCGTTTTTTTTACTGATAGCTACTACCTCATGCTGATGGCTATTTAGCTTTTCAATGGCTAAATAACTATATCGCTCAGGGTTTGCCGATGCACCAATAACTATTGTTTTCTTGCTCATATATTTATTCTATCAAACAAAAAACCTACACCAGCAATTTGGTGTAGGCTTTAATCATTTTATCCAACAATTTATTTGGCCAATACTGCTGCCATTGTTTTTCCAATATCTGCAGGGCTTGCCACAACGTGGATGCCGCATTCTGCCATTATTTTCATTTTAGCAGCTGCTGTATCGTCTGCCCCGCCAATTATAGCGCCTGCATGACCCATCCTGCGTCCGGGAGGTGCGGTTTGGCCAGCTATAAAACCTACCACTGGTTTGGTTGCATTTTCTTTTATCCAATAAGCGGCATCTGCTTCCATGCTACCACCAATTTCGCCAATCATGATTATGCCATCTGTTTCAGGGTCTTCCATCAATAGTTTTACTGCTTCTACAGTAGGCGTGCCAATAATGGGGTCGCCACCAATGCCAATAGCCGTGCTGATGCCCAAACCAGCTTTTACTGTTTGGTCGGCAGCCTCATAAGTAAGCGTACCAGATTTAGACACGATACCAATTCGGCCTTTTTTAAAGATAAAGCCTGGCATAATGCCCACCTTGGCTTCGTCCGCAGTAATAACACCAGGGCAGTTTGGCCCAATAAGTCGTGTTGTTTTACCCACAAGGTAATTTTTTACTTTTACCATGTCTTGCACAGGGATGCCTTCGGTAATGCAAACCACCAATGCAATGCCAGCCTCGGCAGCTTCCATGATGGCGTCAGCAGCAAATGCGGGCGGCACAAAAATGATACTCACATTGGCACCTGTTGCTTTTACAGCATCAGCTACCGTATTAAATACAGGTTTTTCTAAATGCAAAGAGCCACCTTTATTTGGCGTTACGCCACCAACTACCTTGGTTCCATACTCAATCATTTGAGTAGCGTGGAATGTACCTTCTGTCCCGGTAAACCCTTGGACAATAATCTTTGAATCGTTATTTACTAATACTGACATAGCAGACCAGGCATGTGTTTTTTTAATGCGCTACAAAAATAGGGCAAACCAATATCCAATGGGTAATTAATAATAAGTAATAAGCCATAATTATCTAAATACATTTATACTAGGGCTTGGTTCTTGCCCCTCTCCTTCGGAGAGGGGTTGGGGTGAGGTCTCTAATAATCAATAGTATTAACTTAATTAAGTCTGCATACTTAGAAATAAATTCTTTATTGCTACACAAGTATTTTTTCGCCACAAAAGCACAAAGGCTCAAAGTAACACGAAGAAAAGAAAGAAGAAAAAAAGAAAAAAGAACCTGTTTTATGTTATCCAATATACTTTAAACTTCTTTTTCTTTGTGCCTCTTTGTGTTTTCGTGCCTTTGTGGCAGATTAACCAAACTTGCACCTGTGTAGTAACAAAAATCATTATATTTTCTTGGCATGCAGAAAGAAAACAAAATAATTTCAGGTTTTTTTTAATAGCATACCATTAGTGCCTTAATTTGTGGGTTCTTTCAACAATGCTTATATGAAAAGTGTAGCCCAATTTTTGTTCCTGTCATGTTTTGCCACCACGGTTCATGCACAACAATCTTTAAAAAAAGCAGCATTGCCTGTTGCCTCCAGTAATTATGTTTCTAAAGTATGGGTGGCCGACAATGGCGATGGCACTTACAAGAACCCTATCATCCATGCCGATTATTCGGACCCAGATGCCATAAGGGTAGGGGATGATTATTACTTGGTGGCTTCTAGTTTTAACTATGTGCCAGGCTTGCCCATCCTGCATTCAAAAGACTTGGTAAACTGGACAATCATAGGCAATGTATTTACTAAGCAGCCGCCTTATGACAGGTACGACACGGTGCAGCATGGCGGTGGCGTTTGGGCACCATCTATAAGGTACCACAATGGCGAGTTTTATTTGTACTACCCAGACCCAGACTTGGGTATTTATATGGTAAAAGCAAAAAACATCACTGGCCCATGGAGCGAGCCATTGCTCATAAAAAAAGCAAAAGGCTGGATAGATCCCTGCCCATTTTGGGACGAGGATGGCAAGGCTTATTTGGTAAATGGCATGGCTGGTAGCCGTGCAGGCATTAAAAGCTCGCTCATTATCAACCGCATGAGCGTAGATGGCAGGCAACTGCTAGACGATGGTGCTTTGATTTTTGATGGCCACGCTAAGCACCCAACCGTAGAAGGCCCTAAAGTGTACAAACGAAATGGTTACTACTATATATTGGCTCCAGCAGGTGGCGTTGGCACAGGCTGGCAACTGGCTTTGCGCAGCAAAAACATATATGGGCCTTACGAGGAAAAAATAGTATTGGAAAACGGTGGCTCCATTACCAATGGCCCGCACCAAGGGGCTTTGGTAGAAACACAAACAGGCGAAAGCTGGTTCCTTCACTTCCAAGACAAGGATGCTTATGGCAGGATTGTGCATTTAGAACCTGTTAAATGGGTAGATGGCTGGCCGATAATGGGCGTGGTGAAAGATGGCACAAACGTTGGCAACCCGGTGCAAGTATATAAAAAGCCTAATGTGGGCAAAACATACCCAATAGAAACGCCGCAGGAATCCGACGATTTCAACGGCAATACCTTAGGCCTTCAATGGCAATGGCCTGCGAACCCTAAAAGCAATTTCTGTTTCCCGGCGGGTAGCAGCTACGGGTTCCTGCGTTTGTATAACATGCCGGTGCAAGACAATACCGCGAACTTTTGGACAGTGCCTAATCAATTGACACAAAAATTCCCTGCACCTAATTTCACGGCAGTTACCAAGGTAACTTTCACCCCACGAACTGATGAAGAGGAAACTGGTCTAGTGATAGAAGGAATTGATTATGCCTATATCTCCCTAAAGCAAACAGCGGCTGGGCTGGTAGTTTCCCAAACCAAGTGCATAGATGCAGAACATGGCAAGCCCGAACAAAAAACAGAAGCATTGCCCGTAAAGAGCAATACCGTATATTTTAAAGTAACCGTAAAAAATGTTGACCCTGCCTCTGCGGATTATGCCAAGTACAATACCGCCAAGAATACGAAATATGGCAATGCCCTTTGTGTGTTCAGCTATAGCGAGGATGGGGTAAACTTTACCGCAGTTGGCGAACCATTTGCTGCTAAATGTGGCAAGTGGGTAGGTGCCAAAGTAGGCATCTTTGCCATCCGCCATGGCCAAACGTATGAAACAGGGTATGCGGATTACGATTGGTTTAGGATAGAGAAGTAGTCGCACCCATCCCCTAAAGGGGCGTAAATACAGCTCTTGGATTTGGAGGATTAAAGGGATTTGTTTGTCAGGAATACTTTAAAATGACATTAAGGGAAAGAAGAAAAATGCATCATTTTTCTTCTTTCCCTTAATTTTTTGCATAAATCGGGAGTACAAAACTCGCTTTCATCAATCTTGGGTCTGCAGCCATCGTCATTTCGACGATAGGAGAAATCTAATCTTACACAGGCAATTATGCACATTATTAGGTTGCCTACATTTTCAGCAACCAAATTCCCCTCACGAGGGGTGCCCGAAGGGCGGGGTAGTTACTCCGCTACGTTAACCCATAAAAGGATGCGCGCCAAAGGCACGCAATAGCAACACTTCTTTTATTTGTATTGTTTTAGCTAGGATTAAGTTGACGTGGACTAGCTGCGCCCAAACTTCCCGAAAGTTTGGAACCATACGTGTTCGAAACGTTAATAAGTTAAATAATAATTTGGGATATGCAATTTTTAAGGTCCTTTCCACAAAAACGCTGCCTTTGT